>NZ_WBMR01000229.1 GCF_008923365.1 Actinomadura montaniterrae | reverse complement strand
GGCGACGCGGCGGGCGACGCCGAGCGCCGCGTCCCGGTCGACGCGGAGCGTCCCGGCGGCGTGCAGCAGCGCGTCGCGGGCCGCGGCGAGCGCCCGCAGCCGGGCGCGGTCGGCGGGCTCCGGACCGCCGCGGATCCCTTCGGCGAGCCACAGGATCCGTTCCGTGCACTCCTCGATGACGGTGCCGAACAGCGGGCTGCGGGCCGTCCCGAGGACGTGGTCGTGCCGCCACAGGCCGAGGACGACGTCCAGCGCGCGGCCGAGCGCACCGAGGTCGGACGCGCCCGCGACGCCGGCGGCGAGGGACGCGGCGATGCGGCCGGACTGCCCGGCGCAGCCGCACAGCGCCGCGTCGAACAGCGAGTCCGCGAGCCGCTCCATGTCGCCGCCGGCGCCGGCGGTCCGCTCGTCGAGGGCGGCCGCCGCGGCGTCGCCGAGGGTCGGCCCGTAGGCGCCCGCCTCGATCAGCGCGGCGAGCCGGGCACCGCCGCGGTCGGACGTGTCGAGGTGCCAGACCTCCTCCAGCACCGGGTCGGCACCCGTCGCCGGGCCCGACTCGCGCTCGGCGCCGGGGATGCGCAGGACGCGCAGCCGGTGCAGCGCGCGGCTGCGCTCCAGGCCCCGCGTGGTGGTCAGCTTCAGCGTGATCCGGCCGCCGGCCGCGAGGCCGAGCCGCTCCAGCTCGGCGGCGGCGTCGTGGACGAGCGGCGGCGCGGGCGTGTCAGGGTGCAGGCGGCCGACGCGGCTCCCGCTCAGCGCCGCGACCATCTCGGTGACCGCGGGATGCGCGCCGGGCGCGAGGGGGCCGCGCGACGTCCACGGCAGCCGCTGGTCGAGGTCCTCGCCGACGAGCGCGGACACCAGGCCGTCGAGGAGGTCGGTGCGGGCGGGCGAGCGGTGCCCGCGCAGCCGGGTGAGGCCCTCGGTGAGGGTCCGCGCGGCGATCAGGTCGGCGGTCGACACGACCTGCCTGCGCCCGCGGAGCCGCGTCACGACGGTCTCGGTCAGCGCGGCGGCGGCGCCGTCCGGGCCGTCCTCCCAGAGCCGCTGGTAGTACTCCGGTGACGGCATCCCGGACTGGTAGCCGGTGAACGCGTCGAGGCGCCGGAACGAGTACGGGACGAGGAAGCTGCCGCCCGTCGCGTCCTCGCCCGGCGCGGGCACCGCGGGCCACTCGGTGCCGCCGGTGCGGGCGAGGGCTTCGAGCGCGGGCTTGTGGAACCCGCCGGTCACGACGACGACCGGCCGGTCCCCCGCGTCGGCCCGCGCCGCGCGGATCCACGCCGCCATGTACGACTCGCGCGCGGAGTCGTCGGGGCCCGGGTCGGCTTCGCCGCGCACCAGGCCGAAGTACGCGCCGAGCCGTTCGGGCAGGTCGGGCAGGTCGGCGCCGTCGATCTCGAACAGGTGGTCCCACAGCACGTCGGTGTTGTCGACGGCGAACTCGCGGCACAGCCGCTCGGTGGCGTCGGCGTAGCGGCGCTCGGCGTCGGCGTACCGGTTGCCGCGCTCGGCGAACGCGGGATGCCACGCGGGCAGGTCGATGAACCGCAGCTCCGCGCCGGCGGCCCGGCCCGCGTTGAGCGCCGCCCATTCCGGCGAGTAGGCGCAGAACGGGGTCCACGAGGAGTGGACCCGCTCGCCGTCCCGGTAGAAGCTGTAGACCGCGATCGGCGGCTCGTGGCCGAGGAGCAGCTCGTCCAGCCGCCCGTTGACGTCGGCGGGCCCCTCCACCAGCACGTACGCGGGACGCAGCCGCGCGATCGTGTCGCGGACGAGCCGCGCGCACGCCGGGCTGTGGTGCCGGACGCCGATGAACGTGACGGCCATCAGCCGGGCAGCCGGTGCCGGGCGGCGTGCAGCGCCTTCCACTGCTCGCCGTCGCGCCGGGCGGCGGTCTGCTCCAGGTAGCGGCGCAGCCGGGTCAGGTCGTCGGCGCTGTCCTTGGCGGCCGTCCCGGCGAGGCACTCGACGATGTCGGCGGCGCCGCCCGCCTCGCCGCGCAGGAACCAGCCCCGCACGCCGACCGCGTGCGCGACCGACACCGCCTCCGCCGTGCTCATCACCGCCGAGAGCCGGTCCATCGGGCGGCCCTCCTCGGTGGTGGCGTTCCGCAGCTCGCGGAACGTGGTGACCAGCACCTCCAGGACGTCGCGGCGCGGCGCGACGCCGACGCCGCTGCGCTCCAGCAGCCGCGCCGCCTCCCGCTCGACCAGGTCCAGCTCGGTCGCGAAGTCGGCGATCGGGAAGACCGTCTCGAAGTTGAACCGCCGCTTCAGCGCGGCGCTCATCTCGTTGACGCCGCGGTCGCGGGTGTTCGCGGTCGCGATCACGTTGAACCCCTCGCGGGCGAACACCATCGACTCCGGCCCGGACAGCTCCGGGATCGCGAGGACGCGGTCCGACAGCGGCGACAGCAGCGAGTCCTGCACCTCCAGCGGGCAGCGGGTGATCTCCTCGAACCGGACGACCTTCCCCTCGGCCATCCCGGTGAGCAGCGGCGCCGGCACCAGCGACCGCGTCGACGGCCCCTCCGACACCAGCAGCGCGTAGTTCCACGAGTAGCGGATCTGGTCCTCGGTGGTCGCCGCGCCGCCCTGGATCGTCAGCGTGGACGCCCCGGACACCGCCGCCGCGATCAGCTCCGACAGCAGCGACTTCGCGGTGCCGGGCTCGCCGACCAGCATCAGCCCGCGGCTCGTGGCGAGGGTGACCAGGGCCCGGTCGATGAGCGCGGTGTCGCCGACGAACTTGCGGGTCACGCCGAGCGCGTCGTCGCCGACGATGAACCGGCGCGCGCCGGTCAGGCTCAGCGCCCAGCCGGGCGGGCGCGGCCCCTCGTCGTGCTCGCGGAGCCGGTCCAGCTCGTCGGCGAACCGCACCTCCGCGGGCGGTCTCTGATGGTCGGCGGTCTTCTCGGGCATGGTGTCCGTTCCGGGTCAGACGGCGGATGCGGCGAGGCGGGTCAGGTCGGCGAGGACCTCGGACGCGGTGACGTCGTCGAGGTCGCCGAAGCGCAGCGGGGCGTCCCTGGTGGAGCGGTACCGGTGGGCGCGGGCCTCCGCGCCGAGCCAGACGATCCGGAGGGTCTGGTGGTCGCCGGACGCGGCCAGCTCGCCCGCGTAGAGGCCGGGCTCCAGGTCGATGACGACGTACCGGTTCCCGGGGACCCGGCGGGAGATCCACTCCTGGACGCCCCCGTCCTGCGGCGCGCCGATCTCCCAGCCGCGGCCGACGAGGCCGACGACGGTGCCGAGCGGCACCTTCAGCTGCTCGAACCGCTCCAGCCGCTCGCTGCCCCGCTCGGCCTCGGTGAGCGCGTGGACGGTGCGGCCGAGCTGCGGGAACGGCTGCAGGATCTCGTAGTCGGCGAACACCTCGGCCCACGCGCCGAGCGCGCCGCCGAGCTGGACGGGGTGCGCGAGGCCGATGGCGGCGTGCTCGGGCACCTCGACGAGGTCGTCGCCGACGTCGGCGAAGGTGCGGTCCTCGGCGATCCGGAACGGGGTGACGGCGTCGCCGTCCTCCGCGAACCAGACGAGGCGGCGCGCGACGTGCCGGACGAGGGGGTGGCCGACGACGTGCTCGCCGAACTCGGCGGGAGTCCAGCGGCGCTGCGCGACCATCGCGCCCTCCAGGCGGCGCAGCAGGTCGGCGGCGACGGCGCGGACGTCCTTCTTCAGGTCGGCGAACGCCTGGTACGCGGCGGGCGCGAGGGCCGGGTCGTCCTTCGCGCCGGGCTTCGGCAGGGACTTGCGGGGCTTGCCGGACTCGTCGGCGACGACCGGCCTGAGCGCCTCGTCGAACCCGACGGTGAAGCGGCGCGGGCCGTAGTCGAGCGTCATGGCGCCCTCGTCGTCCAGCCCGAACGACGGGACGATCCGGTCGGCGAGCTGGTCGGTGGACAGCCCGAGCCGGTCGGCGACCTGCCGCATGCGGCGCTGCGCCTCGCGCTTGATGCCCTGGAACTTCACCTTCTGCGCGATGCCGTGCAGGTGCATCAGCGCGACGTCGGATCCGATGCCGGTGAGCACCTCCAGGCCCGTCACCGCGTGGGCGTGCCGCCCGTCGCCGGGCCAGGCGCGGATGACCGGCGTGAGGCGGCGGACGGTGGCGTCGTCGCCGACCCGGCCGAGCTGGACGAGCGCCCAGCCCTCCTTGGACGGGGCGCCCGCGTCCTGCCATTTCTGGAACAGCGCCCAGCCGAACTCCGCCAGCGACGCCGGGTCGCACGCCTCCCGGACCGCGTCCAGGCCGAAGGGGGTCGGGAGGGCGAGCAGCTCGACGAGGCGGGCGGTGGCGGCGGCGGGGAGCGCCTGCCCGCCGCCGCGCAGCAGCACCTGCGGGAGGACGGCCGGATCCGCCCAGCCGGGCGTCTTCGGCGGGGCCGCATCGCCGGTCTCGACGGGGTGCGCGGTCAGCAGGCCCTCGACCGCGGCGGCGGCCTCATCGCCGTGGGCGGCGCGGGCCGCGTCCCCGATCGCGCGGCGCCTGCCGGGGTCGTCGCGGTCGAGGTGGCGCAGCGCCCGGACGGCGGAGCGGCGCGCCGTCTTCGCCTTGCCGAGCGCGGCCGGGACGAGGTACGGCACGGCGTCGAACCCGTGCCGGTCGTACCAGCGCTCGGCGTCGGGATCGTTGCCGCCCAGCCGGTCGCCTATGGCCAGCGCCACGTCGGCGTGCAGGAACGGCTCGAGCAGAGCGATCCGCCTCCGGTTCTTCTTCGCGACGCGCAGCGCCGGCGGCAGCGCGTCGAGGCCGTAGCGGGCGATGACCCGCCGCATCCACTTTCCGGTGTCGTACCGGTCGTAGCCCTTCCAGCCGGCGAGCAGCGGCCGGACGACGTCCTCCGGCCCGTGCACCACCGGCGCCACGGAACGGGCGCCGCCCTCGCGGATCCACCGGGCCAGGGTCTCCGCGTCGCCGCTCGGGGGCGCGTCGACGGAGCCGACGTCGGTGCCGAGCCAGTCCGCGTGCTCGCCGTCCCGCCAGCGCAGCTCCCCCTCGGGCGGCGCCAGGCCGGCGATGACCGGCTGGAAGGGGTTCTCCCACGGCGGGGCGGCCAGTATCGCGGGGACGGCGTCCGCCGGGGCCTCCGGCAACCGGGTGGACGTCGCCGCGGCCTTCTCCATGGCCGCGCGCACGCCGTCCGGGAGGCCGGGCAGCGCCGCGACGACGCCGGGACTGGTCCGGACGTGCTGTTCCAGGAGCACGTCATCGCCCGCCTCCGCGAGCACCCGCAGCGCCCGGACGGGGAACCGCTTCAGCGCGTCGCCGAGCTCGGCCTTGAGGTACTTGTCGTCGCGCCGGTCGAGCAGCGCGCGCAACGCCTCGTCCGAGGGCAGCAGCGCGATCGTCCTGGCGATGCGTTTGCGGTCCTCCGCGTCGAAGTACCGGCCGTCGAGCTGCTCGAGCAGGTACGGCACGAGGCCGGGGCCGATCCCGTCCGCCATCGTGGCGAGCACGTCGGCGGACGCCCCGCCGAAATGCAGGCCGATCGCCGGGTAGGGCGCCGCGAGCTGCGCGGGCGTGCCGAGCGAGGCCAGCGCGAGCGCGTGCAGGCCCGAGGGGCGTCCCTTGACGATGGGAGCGGCGCAGCACTCCTCCACCCAGTCCCGGCGGGTCGGCACCAGGTAGGACACCAGCCACCGGGCCTCCCAGCCGTCCCGGTGCGCCACCAGGCGCTCGACCGCCTCGGCGTACACCTCCTCGTCGGCGGCCGCCAGCAGGCCGCGGACCTTGCGCAGGCCGTCGGCCGGCGACCCGGGCCCCAACCTGGTCAGCCCGCGGTTGACCCCGGGCCAGCCGCCTTTCCAGGGGCCGTCCTTCCCGGACCGCTGGCCGGTCATCCGGGCCAGCTCGACCGCCGCGCAGGCGGCGAACGGCAGGCCCCGCTCGATGATCCAGGAGTCGATGAAGGTCTCGTAGGGGGCGTCGGACCTCACCAGCGTGAAGCCCAGGAGGGCCACGGTCGCGACGGCCGCCGCGCCCACCGGATCGGCCTCCCCGGCCAGGTGCCGCAGGGCCGCCTCCGCGAGGTCCGGGGCGCCGCTCTTGTCCGGGGCGATCGCCTCCACGGGGCCGCCGGGCTGCTCGATCAGCGCGCGCGCCCTCGCGGGTGCCGCGTCGTCGATCGGGAAGGCCGGGCCGGGCAGCCCGCCGCGCCTCGGGTGCAGCTTGCGGCGCCAGGCGGCCGGAAGCGTCAGGGCGTCCTCGTCGGGGAGCGGGGGGAGATCGTCCATGTCGCCTCACGGTAGAGGAGCGTCCCGGCGGACCACCCCAAGATCGGAAATGTCGGCGCCCGCCAGCGTAGGGCGGCGCTCCGACATTTCCGCGGCGGGACGAGCGGCCACGGAAAGCTCGCACGTCCCGTCCTCGCACGACCGCTCCAGCCGTCCCCGCGACAGGGTCTCCGCGAGCGCCATGAACCAGCAGGACGGGCAGCCGCGCAGCGCGACCAGCCCGACCGGCGCCAGCAGCAGCCCGGCGAGCCCGATCGCGGGGACGAGCGCGACCGCGCCCGCCAGCGCGCCGAACCCCACCGCGCCCCGCAGCAGATGCCGTCCCAACGACTCATCGGTCATGGCCGCCCTCCAGCGCCTCATGGACCGCCGCCCGCGCCCGGTGCAGCCGCGACTTCATCGCGGGCACGCTCAGCCCGAGCGCGCCGGCGGCCGTCCGTCCCGGGATGCCCTGCACGTCCCGCATGATCAGGACGCGCCGCTGGTCGGCGGGCAGCGCGGCGATCGCCGCCGCGACCCGCTCGGCCTCCAGCCGCCGCAGCACGTCGTCCTCCGCCGACGGCACGGCGCCGTCCGGGATCTCCCTGGGTTGGAGGACCGTCCGCGCCCGGCGCAGGCACTCGTTCCGGACGATCCGGAACATCCACGACGCCAGCGCGCCCGACGCGCGCAGCGTCCCGATCTTCCGGTAGAGGACGATCAGCGCCTCCTGCGCGGCGTCCTCGGCGTCCTGCGGCGACGCGCACAGCGCGTGCGCGAACCGCCGGACGTGCGGATGCGACCCCGACACCAGCGCCGCGATCGACTCCGCGTCGCCCCGCTGCGCCCCGGCGACCAGCCGCTCCCCCGGCCACGTCCGCTCAGCCACGCGACCCCGTCCTGCGCCGCACCACGGCGGCGGTACACGCGCACACGAGCACCGCCGCACCCGCGACGACCCCTGCGATCAGCATGATGACCTCCGTTCCCGCGCCGGCCCGTTCACCGGCACGCCCATAGGAGGCCCCGACCCCCGGAAAGGATTCGCCCCGGCCCCGTTTCCGCACGGAAACCCGTCCCCGCCGCAAGCCCCTATCCTGCGCGGTCCGGCGTACGTTGGATGATCGGGGTGGTCGACCATGACGGACGACGTGCGGCGCATAGGCGACAACGTCCGCGCCGCCCGGCGGGCGCGGGGCATGTCCCTGGAGGTCGCGGCAGGGCTCTGCGGCCGCACGAAGGGATGGCTGAGCCGGGTCGAGAACGGGCGTCTGCGCCTTGAGCGGCGCTCCGACATCGCCGCGCTGGCCCAGGCCCTCGAAGTGTCGGCGGACGCGCTGCTCGGCATGCCCGCACCGGAGATCCGCCCCGACCGCCGCGAGTTCAGCCTCGTCCCGATGCAGAACGTCCTCCTCGACGCCGCCCTCGACGACCCTCCGGACGTCGCCGCACGACCGGTGGCCTTCCTTCGCTCGGAGTTGGAGCGGGTCGACCAGGCGTTGATGAAGGCCGATTACGCGACGGTCGTCCGGCTGCTGCCGGACGTCATCGGGGAGCTTTGCGTGCATGCCGCCACGGGTGCGGAGCCCGATCGTGCGGGGGCGCTGAAGTTGCTGATACGCGCGTGCGGCTCCGACGGGACCTGCACGCTGCGCCACCTCGGCGAGACGAACCTGGCGTGGATCAGCGGCGAACGCGCGCGCGAGGCGGCGGAACTGCTCGGCGATCCGGTCTGGACGGGCGCCGCCGCGTTCGGCCGCGCTCACGCCCGCAGCTCGGCCAACCGACCTCGCGCCCTCATGACCTCGGCGCGGGCCGCCGACACCGTCGAGCCGCACGTCGGCGACGATCGCTTCTCCCGTGAGGTCTACGGAATGCTGCGTCTGTCGTCCGCCCTGGCCTGCCAGGTCGTCAACGACCATGACGGCGCCCGGCAGCACGCCGCCGAGGCCGCGCGCATCGCGGAGCCCTTGGGCGACGCCCCGGACGCCTGGGAACTGTTCGGCCCCGCCAACGTCGGCGTCTGGCGCACGTCTCTCGCCGTGGAGGCAGAGGAGCCCGGTGAGGCCCTGACGCACGCGGACGCGGTCGAGCCGCGCGCGCTCGCGTCCCACAACAGGCGCGCCGCCCTGCGCATCGAGCGCGCCCGCGCCCACGCGATGCTGGGTCACAACGCGGAAGCCGTCCGGGAGCTGCGTCACGCAGAACGCCTCTCCCCGCAGCAGGTGCACAACCACCCCTTGATCAGGGATCTCATCGCCGACCTTCTCACCCGCGCCCCGGGCCGCGACCTGCGGGGGCTGGCGTGGCGCATGAACCTCGCCTGACGTTGGGTCGGGGCGGGTTTCGGGGGCGAAACCGGTGGGGCGGCCTGGTGCTTAGCGTGTTCGTCTCGTTACGGAATGCGAGACGGATGCGGAGGGTGCATGAGGCGCGGGTGTTGCGAGCCGCCGGTGCTCTACTCGTGGGACGTGCCGGAGGCGTCGGCGGGCGGGGTGTCGGACGACTGGGCGACGGTGGCGCGGCACGTGGACGCGGTGCTGCGCGGGGCGCCGGGCGGGGCGCGCGGCGTCGTCCGGCGGGTGCGGGTCAGCCTCATCGGGCGCGGCGCGTACATCGACCTCGGTGCGGTCGCGGAGGCGTCGCGGCTGGACGGCGGCGTCGTGTGGACGGCCCGGTGAGCGCGCTGCGGTGCGCCGGCGGCCGAGGGGGCGTGTTCGTGCTGGTGGGAGGGGTGCGGGACGATGGGGGCGACGAAGAGGAGGACGTGTGACGCGCGAGCTTGGGGACGGGACGCTGGCGGTGGGGGCCGGGAGGCCGCCCGCGAAGAAGTACGCGCCGCCGTTGCCGGGGCCGGCCTTCGCGGCGCATTACCATCTGCCGGGCGAGCCGGTGGGGCCCTACACGTACGGGCGCGACACCAATCCGACGTGGACGTTGCTGGAAGCGGCGATCGGGGAACTGGAGGGCGGCGCGGAGGTCGTTTCGTTCTCATCGGGAATGGCGGCGATCGCGGCGGTCCTGCTGTCGCAGGTGCGATCCGGTGACGTTGTGGTATTGCCGGACGACTGCTATCAGACGACGCGGGCGTTGAAGGAGCGGCTCGAATCGTACGGGGCGGTCATACGGATGGCGCCGACGGCGGGCAATGCGCAGATGGAATTGCTCGACGGCGCCCGGCTGGTGTGGGTGGAGACGCCGTCGAATCCGAATCTGGACGTGTGCGATATCGCGCGGCTGGTCGAGGCGGCGCACGAGGCGGGTGCGCTGGTGGCGGTCGACAACACCCTGGCGACGCCGCTCGGGCAGCGTCCGCTGGACCTGGGCGCGGACTTCTCGGTGGCGAGCGACACCAAGGCGCTGACCGGGCACGGTGACCTGCTGCTCGGGCATGTCGCGACGCGGGACGAGGCCCTCGCCGAGAGCGTGCGGCTGTGGCGGAAGACGGTCGGCGCCATTCCGGGGCCGATGGAGGCGTGGCTGGCGCACCGTTCGCTGGCCACGCTGGAATTGCGGCTGGACCGGCAGGACGCCAATGCGATGGCCTTGGCCGAGGCGTTGAAAGAGCGGCCCGAGGTGGTCGGGTTGCGGTATCCGGGATTGCCGGACGACCCGTCCCACGAAATCGCGGCGAAGCAGATGCGGCGGTTCGGGTGCGTCGTCTCGTTCGTCCTGCCGGACGAGGCGTTCGCGGAGCGTTTCCTCGGCGCGATGCGGCTGGTCAACCAGGCGACGAGTTTCGGTTCCGTGCACAGTTCCGCCGAGCGCAGGGGCCGCTGGGGCGGCGACGCCGTTGAGCCGGGGTTCGTGCGGTTCTCGGTCGGCGTCGAGAACGCACAGGACATCGTCGGGGACGTGCTGGCCGCCGTCGACGAGGCCTCAGCCGAGGTTCGTAAGGTCGGCGAGGATCTCTGAGAGCAGGACCGGATCGACGGCGGTGAAGCCGTTCTCGATCGGGGACGCGGAACAGTGCTCGCAGGGTGCGGGCGCGATCCAGACGTGCTCCAGCGTCTGCTCGGGGTTCAGGTCGACATAGCCCGCGACGATCCCGGGATCGAGGTCGACCACGACGTGGTGGGCGCCGGCGCGGCGGGAGATCCAGCGCTGGACGCCGCCGTCGAGCGCGGGGCCGCGCTCCCAGCCCGTCCGGGTCAGGCCGAGGATCTTCCCGGTCGGCACGCGCAGCCCCTCGAAGCGGGCGAGGGCGCCGTCGCGGCCCTCGCCGTCGGCGAGGGTGAACGCGGGGCGCGCGAGCTGCGGGAACGGCTGGACGATCTCGTAGTCGGCGAACAGCTCCGCCCAGGCGGGCAGGGCGTCGCCGAGCAGCAGAGGGTGGGCGATGCGCACGTCGTCGACGACGTCGAAGGCGTCGTCGCGGACGTCGGCGGGCGTGCGGTCCTCGGCGAGCCGGAACGCGGTGCCGCCGGACGTCCAGACCAGGCGGCGCGCGATGTGCCACATCAGGGGGTGCCGGACGAGGAACGCCGCGAACTCGCCGGGCGTCCAGGTGCGGCCCTCGACCATCGCGGCCTCCAGGCGGGCGATCTGGAGGGACGCGACAGCGCGGACGTCCTTCTTCAGCTCGGTGAACCGCCGGTGCGCGTCCGGCGCGAGCGCCGGGTCGTCCTTGGCGCCGGGCTTGGGCAGGGTCTTGCGGACCTTGCCGTCCTCGCCGGTCACGTGCGGCCGGAGCTGCTCGTCGAACCCGACGGTGAAGCGGCGCGGGCCGTAGTCGAGGGTCATCGCGCCCGCGCCGTCCAGGCCGAACGACGGGACGAGCCGGTCGGCGAGCTGCCCGTCGCTCAGCCCCTTGCGCGCGGCGACCTCGCGCAGCTTGGCCTGCGCCTGCCGCTGCAGCCCCTTGTAGCGGCCGCTGCGCGCGATGCCGTCGAGGTGCAGGAGCGCGAGGTCGGTGCCGATGGCGGCGAGCGCGTCCAGGCCGGCGACGGCGCGGTCGTGCCCGGCCTGACCGGGCCATTCCTTGATCAGCGGGGTGAGGCGGCGGACGGTCTCGTCGTCGCCGAACCGGCCGAGCGCGGGCAGGACGAACGCGGAGCGGCCCGGCGTTCCGGCCGCCCGCCACGCCTCGAAGAGCGCCCAGGCGAAGGCGGTGAGGGACGCCGGGTCGCAGAGCGCGGCGGTCTCCTCGGCGGCCTCGGCTGCGCCGGGGAACGCGCCCGGCCTCAGCGCCATCGCCCACAGGTGGACGAGGTTGCGGGCGGCGTCCGGCGGAAAGCGCAGCCCGGCGTCCCGCAGGACGGGCCGGGGCAGCGCCTCGGTGTCCAGCCATCGGGGCAGGTCCGGCGGCTTCGGCCGCTCGTGGGCGGGTTCGGCCTGCTCCGGCGCGTCCGCGAGCAGTGCCGCGACGGCCCGCGCGGCCTCGTCGCCGTACACCCGCGCCGCCTCCACGACGTCGCCCTCGATGAGGCGCAGCGCGTGGACGGCGTTGCGGCGCGGGCCGACCCGCTTGCCCAGCGCGTCCGGAACCAGGTACGGGACGGCGTCGAGACCGTGCCGGGCGAACCACGCACGGGAGAGCTCCTGCGCCGACTTGAGCCGGTAGAGCCAGTCGGCCATCAGCCGCGCGACGTCCGCGCCGAGGAACGGCAGGAGGACGGGCCCGGTCCCGAACGGGTTCGCCTTCGCCATCCGGACCGACACGTCCCATGCCGCGTCCTCGTAGCGCGCGATGATCGGCTTCAGCGACTCGTCGAAGTCCCAGGTCACCTTGGGCGGTTCCCAGGCGGCCAGCAGCGGGCGGGCGATGTGCTCGGGCGCGCTCGCCAGGAACCCGGCCTGGCTCGGCAGGTACATCGACCCGTCGCGGACCTTCTCGGCCTCCCGTTCCCAGTCGCCGTCCGCCCACGGCCCGCCGTAGGCGCGGATCGCCGCCCACTGCTCGCGCTCGCCCGGCGCCCAGACGATGCGCCGGTCGCCCGGCGGTTCGAGTCCGGGGATCACGGTGCCCCCGCCCGTGGCCTTGGGCGCGGCCGGCTTCCGCAGCCAGGGCGGGTCGACGAGGTCCGCGGGCAGCGCGTCCAGCGGCGCGTCCGGCACGGCGGCGTCCTTCACGGTGTCCGGCACGGCGTTCCTCTCAGCGGGCGTCGGCGGTGAGCGCGGTCAGGTCGGCGATGACCTCGGACGCGGTGACCGGGTCGAGCTCGCCGAACGGCAGCGGGTCCCCGTGGTGCATCCACAGGTCGTCCGGGCGGCGGCACAGGCAGACCCGCCGCAGCGTCTGGTCGCCCAGCGCGTCCGGGTCGCCGACGGGGATGCCGGGGTCGAGGTCGATGACGACGTGCCGGCCCGGCCCGGCGGGACGGGAGATCCAGCACTCCACGCCCGCGTCCTGCGGCGTGCCGCGGTCCCATCCGCGCTTGGCCAGCCCGAGCATCCGGCCGGTCGGGACGATGGCGCCCTCGAACCGGGCGAGGTGGCCGCTCTTGCGCTCCTCCTCGGCCAGTTCGTACACCGGGCGTCCGAGCTGCGGGAACGGCTGCAGGATCTCGTAGTCGGCGAACACCTCCGACCACGCGGCGACCAGGTCCGTCTTGCCGAGGTGGACGGGGTGCATGACGCCGACCACGACCGTCTCGGGAAGGTCCAGGGCGGTGTCGTGCGCGCCCGCGAACGTGCCGTCCTCCGCGACCCGGAACGTGATGCTCTTGTACTGGTCCATCTCGACGGCGATCCACACCAGCCGCCGGACGAGGTGCCGGAACAGCGGATGCGCGACGAACAGGTCCCGGAACTCGTCGAGGGACCAGCGGCGGTTCCGCACCATCGCCGTCTCCAGGCGGGCGATCAGGTCGGCGGCGACGGTCCGGACGTCCTTCTTCAGCGTGGTGAACGCCTTGTACGCGGCGGGCGCGAGCTCGGGGTCGTCCTTCGCGCCGGGCTTCGGCAGGGCCTTGCGGCGCTTGCCGTCCTCGTCGGCGACGTAGGGCCTGAGCTGCTCGTCGAACCCGACGACGAAGCGGCGCGGACCGTAGTCGAGCGTCATCGTCCCGGCGTCGTCGAGGCCGAAGTCGGGGACGAGCCGGTCGGCGAGCTGCTCGGGCGTCAGCTCCAGCCCGGCCGCCACCTCCGCGATCTTCTCCTGGGCGCGCGTCCGGAGCGCCTTGAACTTCACCTTCTGCGCGATCGCGTGCAGGTGCATCAGCGCGACGTCCGTGCCGATCTGGGCCAGGACGTCCAGGCCGGTCACCGCCTTGGCGTGGCCGCCGTCGCCGGGCCACGCGCGGATCACGGGGGTGAGGCGGCGGACGGTGCCGTCGTCGCCGAGCCATCCGAGCTGCGCCAGCGCCCAGGCGTCCTTCGACGGGGCGCCGTCGGCCTCCCACCGCCGGAACAGCGCCCACCCGAACTCCGCCAGCGACGCCGGGTCGCACAGCTCGCGGACGACGTCGACTCCCGCGTAGACCTCGCCGGGCTTCGACATCGCCAGCATCGTCAGGACGTGCGGCACCGCGGTCTCCGGAAGCGCGCGCTCGCGGTCGCGGAGCAGGATCTGCGGCAGCACCCGGACGTCGGCCCAGTCGCCCACCGCGGGGATCTTCGCGGGCAGGACCTCCAGCGGGTCGGCGGCGAGCAGCGCCTCGATCGCCTCGGCGGCCTTGTCGCCGTGCGCGCGCGCCGCGTCCACAACGCCGCCAATGCCGTGCTCGGACGCGATGAACCGCAGCGCCGCCTCGGCCGCCCGCCGCTCCGCGCCCGCCTTGCCGAGCGCAGGCGGCAGCAGCGCCGGGACGGCCGCGAGGCCGTGCCGGGCGAACCAGGCCCGCGCCGTGCGGCCCGCCTGCTTGAGCCGGACGAGCCAGTCCGCCATCAGCCGGGCCGTCTCGTCGCTCACGTACGGCATCAGGACCGCGCCGGCGCCCGCGGGATCGCGCCGTGCCGCGGCCACGGCGGCGTCGAGGGCGTCCAGCTCGAACCGGGCGACGACGAGCCGCATCCACTCGGCCACGTACCAGGGCTCGGGCGGGTCCCAGCCGGCCAGCAGCGGCCGGACCAGGTCCTCGGGGGCCTCGGCGAACAGCATCGGCTGCATGTGGTCGGGCAGGTCACCGCTCCGGAGCTTCGCGGCCTGCGCGGACCAGTCCAGCCGCCCCGCCCACCGCCAGTGGTGGTGCAGGTCGACCGTCCACTCCTCGCGCTCCCCCGGCCGCCATTCGATCGTCCGGACGCCGGGCGAGGGCAGGTCCTTGAGGACGGCCTGCGCGGTCTTCGTGCGGGGCCGGGTCCACGGCGGGTCCGCGAGCAGCGGCGGCAGCGACGCGGGATCGGCCTCCGGGACGGGCGCGCCGGCGTCCAGCGCGGCCCGGACCGCCGCCCCCGCCGCCTCGGGAAGTGCGGGGAGCAGCTCG
>NZ_WBMR01000228.1 GCF_008923365.1 Actinomadura montaniterrae | reverse complement strand
CGGGCCGGCACGGCGGTCACGGGACGGCGCGTCCGCCGCGGCGCCGCGCGGGCGTCTTCCTCGGCCCGTTCGCGGCGGCCGTGGGACTGGTCGTGCTGTCGGGCTTCGGCGTGTACGCGTTCGCCTCGTCCCGCGGGGACTGCTCCGGCGGCGGCGCGATGACGGTCTCGGTCGCGGCGGCGCCCGACGTCGAGCCCGCCGTGGCGAAGGCGGCCGGACGGTTCAACGACGCCCGGCACGAGATCGGCGGCCGGTGCGCGCGGCTGCGGGTGCGGGCCGCGGACCCGGCGGCGGTCGCGACGCTGCTGTCCGGCAAGGGCTCGGCCGGGGTGACCGAGCGGCCCGACGTGTGGATCCCCGACTCCTCGCTGTGGGTCAGGCTCGTGCAGGGGTCCGGCCGGCCGGCGCAGGCGGTGCCGTTCACCGGGCTCGGCGGGATCGCGTCCAGCCCGATCGTGGTGGCGATGCCGAAGGCCCTCGCCGCGCAGCTGAGGGCCGCGGGCGTGCCGGAGCGGCCGTCCTGGCGGGACCTGCTCGTGGCGGCCGGGACGGCGGACGGCTCCGGCGCGGCACCGGACGCGGGGAACGGCGGCGCGATCCCCGCCCACCTGCTGCGGCTCCAGGTGCCCGACCCCGACCGCAGCGCGACGGGCATGGGCACGCTGATGCTGGCCGGGACGCTGATGGGCGGGTCGCCGGGCGGCGAGGCGGTGTTCACCGGGGTGGTCCGGACGATCCGGGAGGGCATCGCCGCGTCGGTGAACGCCGAGTTCACCGCGTTCCGCGGCGGCTCCGAGCAGCCCTACCCGGTGGCGCTCGCGCCGGAGCGGGCCGTGTTCGCCTACAACGCCGCGCACGCCGCCGATCCGGCCGTCGCGGTGTACCCGTCGGAGGGCTCGGTGTTCCTCGACTACCCCGTCACCGTCCTCGGCAAGGACCCGGCGAAGGTGCGCGCGGGCCGGCTCTTCGAGAAAGCGCTCACATCCAAGGCGTCGCGCGCGGACGTGCGGCGGCTCGGCCTCCGGACCCCCGACGGCGCCGCGCCCGCGTCGTTCACGGCACGAACGGGCGTCGACCCGCGGGTGCCGCACGCGCTGGCGGCGCCGTCCGCCTCGGCCGTCGCGCAGACGATGCAGGCGTGGGCGCAGCTGTCGCTCAGCATCCGGATGCTCAGCATCATGGACATCTCCGGCTCGATGGCCGAGCCGGTCGCGCCGGGGGTGTCGCGGCTGCAGTCGACGATCCGCACCGCGCAGGGCGGCCTGTCGCTGCTGCCCGACGACAGCGAGCTCGGCCAGTGGGAGTTCTCCACGGACCTGCCGGGCGGGCAGGACTGGCGGGAGCTGGTGGGCGTCGGCCCGCTCGGCGAGCGGCTCGGGTCGTCGACCCGGCGGCAGCGGGTGCTGAGCGCGTTCGCGCAGATGCGGGTGAAGAAGCACGGCGACACCGGCCTGTACGACACCGTCCTGGCGGCGTTCGCGTACATGACGCGGACCTACAAGCCGGAGTTCGTGAACTCGATCCTGCTGTGGACCGACGGCCGCGACGAGGACCCCGACGGGCCGACGCTGGACGAGACGCTCGCCGAGCTGGGCCGCGCCTACGACCCGCAGCGGCCCGTGCAGATCAACATGCTCGGGTACGGGCCGGACGTGGACGTCCGGGACCTGCGGCGGGTGGCGCACGCGACGCGCGGCGAGGTGTACGTGGCCGAGACGCCGCAGCAGATCCAGGGGATCTTCCTCAAGGCCGTGTCGCGGCGCGTCTGCGAACCGTCCTGCTGAGGCGGGCGCCCGGCCCGGAGTCCCATCCGAACGGAACGCTAGATTCCGCAATCTCTCCATGGATGGCGCGCGCGGCGGCCCCGCACGTGTCCGGCGTTTGCTGCTAGAACGGGATTCGAGCTAAGTTAGCGTTCTGTTAGTTACGCAGCGAAAGGGGCCGAGCGTGCGCCGCACCCTGTTCAACGAGGACCACGAGGCGTTCCGGGAGACGATCCGGGACTTCATCCAGGCCGAGGTCGCTCCCGTCTACGAGGAGTGGGAGCAGGCCGGGCACCCGCCCCGCGACTTCTACAACAAGCTCGGCGAGCTGGGCGTGTTCGGCATCCAGGTGCCCGAGGAGTACGGCGGCGCCGGCGAGACCAGCTTCAAGTACCAGGCCGTGATCTCCGAGGAGTGCGCGCGCGCCGGGGTGAGCTTCGGCGGCTACGGCGTGCACGTCAACCTCGTCCTGCCGTACCTGCTCAAGTACGCCTCCGAGGAGCAGAAGAAGCGCTGGCTGCCGCCGTTCATCAGCGGCGACATGATGACGGCCATCGCGATGACCGAGCCGGGCACCGGCTCCGACCTCGCCGGCATGCAGACCACCGCCAGGCGCGACGGCGACCACTACATCCTCAACGGCGCCAAGACGTTCATCACCGGCGGCGTCCTCGCCGACCGGGTGCTGGTGGTGGCGCGCACGTCGCCCGCGACGCCGGAGAACCGCCGCGCCGGCCTGTCGATCCTGGTGGTGGACACCAAGAGCGAGGGCTACTCGGTCGGCCGCAAGCTGGAGAAGATCGGGCTGCGCAGCTCCGACACCGCCGAGCTGTCGTTCGTCGACGTGAAGGTGCCCGTCGAGGACCTGCTCGGCGAGGAGGGCGCGGGCTTCAGCTACCTGACCCACAACCTCGCCGAGGAGCGGCTCGGCATCGCCACCAGCTCCTACGCGTCCGCGGCCGCCGCCGTCGAGTTCGCCCGCAAGTACGTCCAGGAGCGCACGGTCTTCGGCAAGACCGTCTCCTCGTTCCAGAACACCAAGTTCGTCCTCGCCGAGTGCGCCACCGAGGTCGAGGCGGCCCGGTCCCTGGTCGACCGCTGCATCGAGGCCCTCGACGCCGGCGAGCTGACCCCGGCCGACGCCGCCGTCGCGAAGCTGTTCTGCACCGAGGTGCAGCAGCGCGTCGTCGACAAGTGCCTGCAGCTGCACGGCGGCTACGGCTACATCCTGGAGTACCCGATCGCGCGCCTGTACGCCGACGCCCGGGTCACCCGGATCTACGGCGGCACCAGCGAGGTGCTGAAGACCATCATCGCCAAGGACATCCAGGTCTGACACATCCGGCTTCGAGGAAGGGCAGGAACGACATGACCGACACCAGGGTCGCCATCGTCACCGGTTCGGCGCGCGGCATCGGCGCCGCCACCGCCGTCCGGCTCGCCCGCGAGGGCTTCGCCGTCGCGGTCTGCGACCTCGACGAGGCCGCCTGCGCCGGCACCGTGGAGACCATCGAGAAGGCGGGCGGGAAGGCCCTCGCGGTCGGCGTGAACGTCGCCGACTCCGGGCAGGTCGCCGCGGCCGTCGCGCGGATCGCCGCCGAGCTCGGCCCGCCGGTCGTGCTGGTGAACAACGCCGGCATCACCCGCGACAACCTGCTGTTCAAGATGTCCGACGACGACTGGGACTCGGTCATGTCGGTGCACCTGCGCGGCTCGTTCCTGATGAGCCGCGCCGCGCAGGAGCACATGACGAAGGCCGGCTGGGGCCGCATCGTCAACCTGTCGTCGACGTCGGCGCTCGGCAACCGCGGCCAGGTGAACTACTCGGCGGCCAAGGCGGGCCTGCAGGGCTTCACCAAGACGCTGGCGATCGAGCTGGGCAAGTTCGGCGTGACCGCGAACGCGATCGCGCCCGGGTTCATCGAGACCGAGATGACCGCGGCGACCGCCGAGCGGGTCGGCGTCGGCTTCGAGGACTTCAAGAACGCCGCCGCCAAGGAGATCCCGGTGCGCCGCGTGGGCCGTCCCGAGGACATCGCGGGCGTCGTGGCGTTCCTGGTCAGCGAGGACGCGTCGTTCGTGTCCGGCCAGGTGATCTACGTGGCGGGCGGCCCCAAAGCGTGATCGGCGACCGGAGCGGAGCCCCGGCGGAGCGGAGGGCGACGGTCGCGTCCGGGGGGTGCGGGGGGTCGTCCCCCCGCACGCGGCGGGCGTGACCGCTCCGCGGGCGGGGCGCCGGGACGAGCGGACCCGCGACCGGGACGCGACCGAGGAGTCGCTGCGGGCGGCGGCGATCGCGCTGCTGCGCCGCGGCGGCGTCCTCGCGGGCCTCAACCTGCGGCAGGTCGCCGACGAGGCGGGCGTCAACCGCGGGCTGGTCTACCAGTACTTCGGGTCGCGGCGGGCGCTGCTGCGCTCGGCGCTGTTCCACCGGTCCCGGCCGAACGCCGAGGACGCGGCGGGCGCCGCGGGGCTGCCGCTGCGCAAGCGGCTGTCGCGGCTGTTCTGGACGAGCCTGCGCCACCCCGAGCCGGTGCTGCTGGCGACGCTACTGGTGCTGGACGGCGACGACCGCCCCCGGGTACTGCTGAACCGCGGCGAGGGACGCAAGGACCTCGCCGCGGAGGCGGCCCGGGGCGAGCTGCCGATCGACGACGTGGAGGCCGTGCAGGCGGCGATCGCGTCCACGATCTACGGCTACACGCTGCTGCGCGAGCACCTGGCGCGGGAGATCGACGTCCCGGCGGAGGAGCTGGACGGGCGGATGGCGCGCTGCGTGGAGGCGATGTTCACGCGCCGCCCGTCCGATGCCGGGGAGGCCGGTCGGGCCGGGGAGGCCGGTCAGTAGGTCCGCGCCGCCGCGAGCCGTTCCCGCAGCTCGGCGGGCGCCTGCACGAGCGACGGGCCGTACCAGGTAAGGTACCGCCCGCTGACGAGCGCGACGTCGGTGCCGGGGAACGACTCGGGGCCGTCGTCCTCGGTGAACCGGTACGGCTCGTCCGGGAGGACGACCAGGTCGGCGCCGGCGGCGTTCAGCTCGTCCAGCGGGATCTTCGGGTACCGCTCGGGATGGCCGGCGTAGACGTTCGCCACGCCGAGGCGGGACAGCACGTCGCCGGTGAAGGTGTCGCGGCCGACGACCATCCACGGGCGCCGCCAGATCGGGATCACGGCGGCGCGCGGCTCGCCGGGCGCCGCGTCCGCCCAGACGCGGGCCGCCTCGTCCAGCCAGTCCGGGACCGGCACATGGCACACTTCGGTGAGCATCCGGCGCAGCGAGGCGAGGGCCTGGTCCACGGTGCGGATCTCGGTCATCCACACCGGGACGCCCGCGGCGCGCAGCGCCTCGACGTCGGCGGGGCGGTTCTCCTCGGTGTTGCCGAGGACGACGTCGGGCCGCAGCTCCCTGATCCGCTCCACGTCCGGGTTCTTCGTCCCGCGCACGCGCGGCACGTCGAGCCCGGCGGTGTGCGTGCACCAGTCCGTGGCGCCGGCGAGGAGCTCCGGCGCGGTCACCGCGACCGTCTCCGTCAGCGACGGGACGATCGACACCACCCGGCGCACCCGCCCCGGCACGGGGACGGGCACGCCGGTGTCGTCGCGGACGGCCATGCGGGGCGGCGCTCAGACGTTGCGGCGGTACTGGCCGCCGACCTCGAAGAACGCGTCGGTGATCTGCTGGAGGCTGCACACCCGCGCCGCGTCCATCAGCACCGCGAACACGTTCTCGCCCACCCGCGCCGCCTCCTTCAGCGCGGCCAGCGCGGCATCGGCGTCGGAGCCGTGCGCGGCCTGGAACGACCGGACCCGCTTCAGCTGGGAGCGCTTCTCGTCCTCGGTGGCGCGGGCCAGCTCGATCGTGTCGGGCGTGCCGTCTCCGGAGTCCGGGGTGCGGAAGGTGTTGACGCCGACGATCGGCAGCGACCCGTCGTGCTTGCGCTGCTCGTACAGCATCGACTCGTCCTGGATGCGGCCGCGCTGGTAGCCGGTCTCCATCGCGCCGAGGACGCCGCCGCGCTCGCTGATCCGGTCGAACTCGGCGAGGACGGCCTCCTCCACCAGGTCGGTCAGCTCGTCGATGATGAACGACCCCTGCAGCGGGTTCTCGTTCATCGCCAGGCCCCACTCGCGGTTGATGATGAGCTGGATCGCGAGCGCGCGCCGCACCGACTCGGCGGTGGGGGTGGTGACGGCCTCGTCGTAGGCGTTGGTGTGCAGGCTGTTGCAGTTGTCGTAGATGGCGATGAGCGCCTGGAGCGTCGTGCGGATGTCGTTGAAGTGCATCTCCTGCGCGTGCAGGGAGCGGCCCGAGGTCTGCACGTGGTACTTGAGCTTCTGGCTGCGCTCGTTGGCGCCGTACCGGTCGCGCATGGCGACGGCCCAGATGCGGCGGGCGACGCGTCCGAGCACGTTGTACTCGGGGTCCATGCCGTTGGAGAAGAAGAACGACAGGTTCGGCGCGAAGTCGTCGATGTCCATTCCGCGCGCCAGGTACGACTCGACGTAGGTGAAGCCGTTGGCGAGGGTGAACGCGAGCTGGCTGATGGGGTTCGCGCCGGCCTCGGCGATGTGGTAGCCGGAGATCGACACCGAGTAGAAGTTGCGGACCTTGTTGGCGATGAACCACTCCTGGATGTCGCCCATCATCCGCAGCGAGAACTCGGTGGAGAAGATGCAGGTGTTCTGGCCCTGGTCCTCCTTGAGGATGTCGGCCTGGACGGTGCCGCGCACGGTGGACAGCACCCGCGCGCGGATCTCCGCGGCCTCCCCGGCGGACGGCTCGCGCCCGTTCTCCTCGCGGAACCGGTCGAGGCCCTGGTCGATCGCGGTGTTGAGGAAGAACGCCAGGATCGTCGGCGCGGGCCCGTTGATGGTCATCGACACCGACGTGGTCGGCGACGACAGGTCGAACCCGTCGTAGAGCGCCTTCATGTCGTCGAGCGTCGCGATCGAGACGCCGGACGTGCCGACCTTGCCGTACACGTCGGGACGCTCGTCGGGGTCGCGGCCGTAGAGGGTGACCGAGTCGAACGCGGTGGACAGCCGGGTGGCGGGCTGGCCCTCCGACAGCAGCTTGAAGCGGCGGTTGGTGCGGAACGGGTCGCCCTCCCCCGCGAACATGCGGGCCGGGTCCTCGTTGTCGCGCTTGAACGGGAACACCCCGGCGGTGAACGGGAACCTCCCGGGCAGGTTCTCGGCGCGCAGGAAGCGCAGCAGCTCGCCGTGGTCGGTGTAGCGGGGCAGCGCGACGCGCGGGATGCGGCTGCCCGACAGCGACTCGCGCGTCAGCGTGGTGCGCAGCTCCCTGTCGCGGATCTTCACGACCTGCTCGTCGCCGGAGTAGGACTCGACGACGGCGGGCCAGCCCTCGATCAGCGCCGCGTTCTCCGGGGCGACGTCGCGGCGCGCCCTCTCCAGCAGCCCTTCGACCTCGGACGCATCGGTCAGCTCGGCGCGGACCTCGTCGAGGCGCTGCACCCGCCGGACGGCCTCGGCCTGCGCGGCCGTGTCGGCGTGGTAGCCGCGGACGGTCTCGGCGATGTCGCTCAAATACCGGACGCGGCCCGGCGGGATGATCGTGGCGGCGCCGGTCGAGACCCTGGTGTCGACGTGCGGGAGCGCGCCGTCCGCGAGGGTCAGGCCGTGCTCGGTGAGCATGCCGCCGAGGTGCTGGTAGAGGGCGGTGACGCCGTCGTCGTTGAAGGTGGCGGCGCTGGTGCCGAACACCGGCATGTCCTCGGGCCGCTGCCCGAACGCCTCCCGGTTGCGCACGAGCTGCCGGGACACGTCGCGGCGGGCGTCCTCGGCGCCGCGCCGCTCGAACTTGTTGATCGCGACGACGTCCGCGAAGTCGAGCATGTCGATCTTCTCGAGCTGGGACGCGGCGCCGAACTCCGGCGTCATCACGTACAGCGAGACGTCCACGAGGGGCACGATCGCGGCGTCGCCCTGCCCGATCCCCGGCGTCTCCAGGATGACCAGGTCGTATCCGGCGGCCTTGACGGCGGTGAGGATGTCCTCGATGTTCTCGGGCAGCTCGCGGGCGCCGCGGGTGGCGAGGGAGCGGAAGAAGACCCTGTCGCCGTCCAGGGAGTTCATCCGGATGCGGTCGCCGAGCAGGGCGCCGCCGCCGCGCCGCCGCGTCGGGTCGACGGCGAGGACCGCGACGCGCAGCCGGTCGCGCTGGTCGACGCGCAGCCGGCGGACCAGCTCGTCGGTGAGGGAGGACTTGCCGGAGCCGCCCGTCCCGGTGATGCCGAGGACGGGGACGCGGCGTCCGGACGCGGCGTCGGCGAGCGCGGCGCGGTCGGCGCCGGCCAGCTTCCCGGCCTGCAGGCAGGTGATGGTCCGGGCGAGGGCGCGCCGGTCGCCGGCGATCACCGCGTCCGCGGGGACGGGCTCGTCGGCCAGGTCGACGTCGCAGTCCCGGACCAGCTCGTTGATCATGCCGGGCAGGCCGAGCCGCTGCCCGTCCTCCGGGGAGAAGATCCGCACGCCCGCGCCGGCGAGCCGGGCGATCTCCTCGTGCACGATCACGCCGCCCCCGCCGCCGAACACCCGCACCTGCTCGGCGCCGGCCTCCTTGAGGCTGCGCGACAGGTACTCGAAGTACTCGACGTGGCCGCCCTGGTAGGAGCTGATCGCGACGCCCTGCGCGTCCTCCTCCAGCACGGCGTCGACGACCTCGCGGACGGACCGGTCGTGCCCCAGGTGCACCACCTCGGCGCCCTGCGACTGCAGGATCCGCCGCATGATGTTGATCGCCGCGTCGTGCCCGTCGAACAGCGCGGCGGCCGTCACGAAGCGCACCGGGTGCACCGGCTTGTGGAGCGGTCCGGACACGTCCCCCACCTCAACCTTTGGACATCCAATATTTGGAAGTTAAAATAGTTTCCGTGCGCGACGAGGTCAAGACGCCTTACGGTGGGGCGGTGCCCGACACCCCCGACCCCATCTCCGAGGCCCACCGGCAGTGGAGCGCCCGCTGGCCCGAGCACGCCGACCACATGGCGGCCGTGACCTCGGTGATGCGGGCGCAGCAGCTGCTGCTCAGCCGGATCGAGGCGGTGCTGAAGCCGCACGGGCTGACCTTCGCCGCCTACGAGGCGCTCCGGCTGCTCGCCTTCACCCGTACCGGCACCCTTCCCATGGGGAAGATGGGCACTCGCCTCATGGTGCACCCGGCGTCGGTCACCAACGTCATCGGACGGCTGGAGCGGCGCGGGCTCGTCGGCCGCGCCCCCTCCCCCGACGACCGCCGCGTCGTGCTCGCCACGATCACCCCGGCGGGCCGCGACCTCGCCGAGGAGGCCACCGTCGCGCTCAACGAGGCCGGCTTCGGCATCGCCGCCCTGCCCGCCGAGCGCGCCGCCGAGATCACCGCCGCCCTGCGCGCCGTGCGCGTGTCGGTGGGCGAGCTCTCCGACGAGTAGCGGGCGCCGGCCCCGCCTTGCCCGCCGCGTTCGGGCGGTGACACCGTGGGAACGATCACCGGTACCGGCATCGAGGGGCGGACATGGCGAACGAGACGGTCTTCACCTACGGCGCGCCGCAGCTGAAGTTCGGCACGGGCGCGGCCGAGGAGATCGGCTATGACCTCGCGCAGCACGGCGCGCGGCGGGTCCTCGTGGTGACCGACCCGGGCGTCGCCGCTACCGGCGGGCCGCAGCGCGTCGCCGACGCGATGAAGGCGTACGGGATCGAGGCGGCGGTGTACGACCGCGTCCGCGTCGAGCCGACGGACGCGAGCATGCGCGAGGCGGTCGAGCACGCGCGGGACACCGGCCCGTACGACGCGTACGTCGCGGTGGGCGGCGGGTCCAGCATCGACACCGCCAAGGCCGTCAACCTGCTCACCACGAACGACGGCGACCTCGCCGAGTACCTGAACCCGCCGGTCGGCGCGGGACGGGCACCGGAGCGGCCGCTGCTGCCGCTCGTCGCCGTCCCCACCACGACCGGGACCGGCGCGGAGAGCACGACGGTCTGCGTCCTGGACGTCCTCGACCTGCGGGTCAAGACGGGCATCAGCCATCCGCGCATGCGCCCGGCGCTCGCCGTCGTCGACCCCGACCTGATGGTGACGCAGCCGTCCGGGGTGACCGCGTCGTCCGGGATGGACATCGTGTGCCACGCGCTGGAGAGCTACACGGCCAAGCCGTACGACGCGTACGAGCGCAAGCGGCCCGAGCAGCGCGTCCCGTACTGCGGCGCGAACCCGGTCTCGGACATGTGGTCCGAGCGGGCGCTCGGCTTGATCGCCCATTCGTTCCGCGCGGCCGTCCGGGACGGCGAGGACCGCCGGGCCCGCGCCGACATGGCACTGGCCGCGACGTTCGCGGGGCTCGGGTTCGGGAACGCGGGCGTGCACATCCCGCACGCCAACGCGTACCCGATCGCCGGGCAGGTCAAGGACTTCCGTCCCGACGGGTACCCGGACGGGGAGCCGATGGTCCCGCACGGGATGTCGGTGTCGCTCACCGCGCCCGAGGCGTTCCGGTTCACCTTCCAGGCGCGTCCCGAACGGCACATCCGCGCGGCCGAGCTGCTCGCCCCGGAGATGGACCGGCCGGACGACCCGGCCGAGCACCTGCCGCGCGCGCTGCTGAGCCTGATGCGCGACATCGGCATCCCGGACGGGATCGCGGGCGTCGGCTACGGGGAGGCCGACATCCCGGACCTGGTCGAGGGCACGATGCGGCAGCAGCGGCTGCTGGTGGCGTCGCCGCGCCCGGTCACCGAGGACGACATCGCGGGCATCTTCCGGCGGTCGCTCCGGTCCTGGTGAGGCCGCACCGCCCCACGTCGGGCGGATTGCCGGGTATGTCCGCCACAGGTCCACCCACCGGCCGAATGGGCAGAACGATCCAATATGCTGCGGGTCACATCCGTTGTGTCGCAAGGAGGCGGTGATGGCGGATTCGCCGACGATGACGTACGGCGGGTACCTGCGGCTGGATCGGCTCCTGGACTGCCAGGAGCCCGAGACCGACGCCCACGACGAGCTGCTGTTCGTGATCATCCATCAGGTCTACGAGCTGTGGTTCAAGCAGATCCTGCACGAGGCCGCGCTGCTGCAGCGCCGGCTGGAGGCGGGCGGCAGCGCGGGCGCGCTGCACACCGCGCGCCGGATCGCCAAGATCCTCAAGACCGTGGTCGGGCAGCTGGACGTGCTGGAGACGATGACGCCCCGGCAGTTCGCCGCGTTCCGGCACGCGCTCGGCACCTCCAGCGGGTTCCAGAGCGACCAGTTCCGCGAGATCGAGGCCGTGCTCGGCCGGCGCGGGTTCCCGGCGTCGGTGCTGCGCGGCGACGAGCGGCTGCGCGCCGCGGTGGCACGGCCGTCGATGTTCGACTCGCTGCTCCGCTACCTCGCCGTGCAGGGCCACCCCGTCCCCCGCGAGGCGCTCGACCGCGACACCTCGCTGCCGTGGGAGCCGAACGCGGACGTCCAGAAGGTGCTGCTGGCGGTCTACGCCGACGAGAACGGGCCCGCCGCCGAGGTGTGCGAGGCGCTCGTGGACGTGGACGAGGGCATCCAGGAGTGGCGGTACCGGCACCTGAAGATGGTCGAGCGGACCATCGGCGCCAAGCTCGGCACGGGCGGCTCCGCCGGGGCCGACTACCTGCGCTCCACGCTGTTCACGCCTGCGTTCCCCGACCTGTGGGAGGTCCGCTCGCAGACCGAGCAGCCCACCAACGGAGAGCAGCCCACCAACGGAGAGCGGCCCGCCAACGGGGAGGGGCCCGCCGATGGCGCCTGAGCGGGGCGAGCGGGTCGCGATCGTCGGCGCGGGCCTCGCGGGCTGCCTGCTCGCGGTGCTGCTCGGCCGGCGCGGCATCGAGGTGACCGTCTACGAGCGGCGTCCCGACCCGCGGATCGCGGGCGCGGAGCGGGGCCGCTCGATCAACCTGGCGATCTCCGCGCGCGGGCTCGCCGCCCTCGAACAGGTGGGGCTGCGGGACCGGTCGCTGAAGCAGGCCCTGCCGATGCACGGCCGGATGGTGCATCCGCTCGGCAAGGAGCAGAACTTCCAGCCCTACAGCGCCGACGGCGAGCGCGCCATCAACTCCATCAGCCGGGCCCAGCTCAACGAGTCGCTGCTCGACACGGCCGAGGCGACGCCCGGCGTGACGCTGCGCTTCGCCCAGCGCGTCACCGGCGTGGACGTCCAGGCCGGGGCGCTGCTGATGGAGGACGGCGGGACCGAGCACGCGGACGTCGTCCTCGCCGGGGACGGCGCGTACAGCGCCGTGCGCCGGTCCCTCGGCCTCAACGAGGACGCCGACTTCCTGGAGCACGGGTACAAGGAGCTGACCGTCCCGCCGCGCGGCGGGGACTTCGCGCTCGACCCGGACGCGCTGCACATCTGGCCGCGCGGCACCTCGATGATGATCGCGCTCCCGAACCTGGACCGTTCGTTCACCTGCACGCTGTTCTGGCCCAAGTCCGACCTCGCGGCGCTGGACACCCCCGAGAAGATCACCGCGTACTTCGCCGAGCACTACCCGGACGTCGCGGGCCTGATCCCCGACCTGGTCGACGACTACGAGCGCAACCCGGTGGGGTCGCTGGTGACGGTGCGGTGCCGGCCGTGGACGCGGCGGGGCGACGGCGCAATCGTCGCGCTGCTCGGCGACGCCGCGCACGCGATCGTCCCGTTCTTCGGGCAGGGCGCGAACTGCGCGTTCGAGGACTGCATCGAGATCGACCGCTGCCTGACTGAGACCGGCGGCGACTGGGCGCGCGCGCTGGCGCTGTACGAGGAGCGCCGCAAGCCGAACACCGACGCGATCGCCGAGATGGCGCTGGACAACTTCATCGAGATGCGCGACCGCGTGTCGTCCCCCGTGTACCGGGCGAAGCAGGCGGCGACGCACGCGCTGGAACGCCGGCTCGCGGGCCGGTACGTCTCGCGGTACGAGCTGGTGTCGTTCTCGACGATGCCGTACGCGCGGATCCCGGCCCGCATCCGGCGGCAGAACCTGGCGCTCGCGGGCGCGGCGTCAGCAGTTCTCGCGGGCCTGGCCGTGCTCCTGCGCCTCGCGCTGCGCCAGCGCCGCTGACCGGGCGCGGCGGCCGGCCGCCAGGTCGGCGACGGCCGCCGCCAGCGCCAGCACGACGAACGCCAGGATGACGACGAGGCCGCGGCGGAACGCCCCCGCCCAGTCGCCGTGCGTGCTCGCGAGCGCGGAGAAGAACACCGACCCGACCGCCGCGATCCCCGTCGCGGTGCCGACCCGCTGCCCGGTCTGCAGCACGCCGGCGGCGCTGCCGCCCTCCGTGACGTGGACCTCCGACAGCGTGATGGTCTGGTTCGGGGCGATGACGAGGCCGCTGCCGCAGCCCGCGAACAGCAGCGGCAGCGCGGTCGCGATCCCGACGCCCCGTCCCGGCTCCAGCTCGACCGCGAGCCACGCCGCGGCCAGCCCGACCGTGACCATCGCGAGCCCGGCGGCGACGAGCGGCCGCCCGTACCTGGCGACGATGCGCCCGCCGACCGCCGCCGCCACGCCCGACCCGACCGCGAACGGGGTGATGGCGAGGCCCGCCTCCAGCGCGCTGTAGCCCAGGCCGTTCTGCAGGTACAGGGTGAAGATGAAGAAGATCGCGGTGAACCCGGCGAAGTACAGCAGCGCGATCGCCGACCCCAGCGCGTACGAGCGGAGCCGGAACAGCCCGAGGTCCACCATCGGCGCGCGGGCCCGCCGCTCCCACCAGGCGAACGCCGCGATGAACAGCGCGCCCGCGAGGACCAGCAGCCATTTGCGGTTCCCGTGCCACTGCTGCTCCTGGACGAGCGGGAGCAGCACGCACACCACGCCCGCGCCGAGCAGCAGCACGCCGGGCGGGTCGAGGCCCTGCTTCTCCCCGCACACCGGCGGCGGCAGCAGCCGCCACGCCAGGAACAGCGCCGCCACGCCGACCGGGATGTTGACGTAGAACACCCAGCGCCAGCCCTCCTCGGGCCCGGCGAGCGCGATGATGCCGCCGCCCAGCAGCGGCCCGGCGGCCGTCGCGATCCCGATGACCGCGCCGAGCGCGCCGAACGCGCGGCCCCGCTCGCCGCCCTGGAACAGCTGCTGGATGAGCCCCGCGACCTGCGGGTTCAGGATGCCGCCCGCGACGCCCTGGACGAGCCGGGCCAGCACGAGCCACGTCATGGCCGGCGCGATGCCGGCCGCCGCGCTGGCCGCGGTGAACAGCGCCAGCCCGGTCATGAACACGGCGCGGCGGCTGCGCGCGTCGCCGAGCCGCCCGGCGGGCACGAGCACCAGCCCGAAGGTCAGCGCGTAGCCCGACAGGATCCACTGCAGCCCCGCCTCGGAGGCGTGCATCCCCTGCTTGATCGACGGCAGCGCGACATTGACGATGCTGACGTCCAGCAGCGTCATGAACGCGGCGACGAGGCAGACCGAGAGCGCCCGCCAGGGGCGCTGCACCCGGCCCTCCTGGTCGGCGCCCGCCGCCGCCTCCGTCCGCACGAGCGATCTCCTTTCCGGAGATCATCTCGCCAAACCCGGCGCGCGGGGCGCCCCGGCCCCTGTGCCAGAGTTGCGTGGTGACCGAATCCGCACCGGGCTCCGGCCCCGACGAACTGCAGTGCTCCGCCAAGGGCTGCCGCGCCGCCGCCGTGTGGGCGCTGCGCTGGAACAACCCGAAGATCCACACCCCGGACCGGCGGAAGATCTGGCTCGCCTGCGACGAGCACCGCGAGAGCCTGTCGGCGTTCCTCGACCGCCGCGACTTCCTCAAGGACGTGGTCCCGGTCGAGGACCGCGACGCCTGACCGCCGCCTGGAGCGGAGCGGAAGGCGGCGGTCAGGCCCCTTTCGCGGGGGGT
>NZ_WBMR01000227.1 GCF_008923365.1 Actinomadura montaniterrae | reverse complement strand
CACCAACACCCAACGCACCCACCGCCTGACACCCTGGCTGAACTACTACAACACCCAACGCCCACACACCGCACTCGACGGCCACCCACCCATCAGCCGCCTGTCACCAACGTCATGACCGAGTACAGCTAGTGGGCGCGGCTAGGAGGGGCGGCGCTGCCCCGGCCCTTCGATGTACCGCGCGAGCCAGGCCGGGACGCGCGGGCGGGGATACGCCTCCAGGTCGTTCTGGTAATGCTCGGGAGCCAGAAGTTGGTCGTACGGAAAGGGACCGTCGCCGTAGTCGTAGTTCACGGTCGTCTCACCGCGATTGGTGACGGTGAGCAGCAGCCTCCACCACGGCCCGGCGGGCATCATCGCCACGGCGTGCCGCTGGTCGCGGACGAGAGCCGCGACCGACTCCGGCACCGGAACGACGACCGACCGGTGATACGACGAGAACCGCAGGTGGGCGATCTCGGCGGAGACGGTGAAGGCGAACTCGGCCCACAGCCATTCCCATTCTGGCGGCCCGAGGAGGGCCAGTTCCTGGACGATCGGCTCGATCAGCATCGACGCCTCGGCGGCGACCACGTCGATGTCGTCGCCCGCCAGGGGGTCGTGGGGCAGCGGGCCGACTATCTTGATTCCGCCGGTCTCCGGCTCGTCCTCGTCCGGCCCGTCCTGTTCGAGCCACCGCACGAAATCGGCCATGTAGTCGTCGGAGCCCATTCCCTGACCGGTCGAGCCGGCGCGTTCCTGCGCGACGAACCGGTCAATGGCCTGCGGCGGTGGAACGGAGGACGACACCTCCTCGATGCGTCCGGAGTCGCCCACCAGGAACACCGATCTGCCCACCGGCATCTCCAGGAAGGCCAGGGGGTCGCTCTCGTCGATCTCCACCGGCGCGTAGACGCTCCACCCGGCGTCGAAGCGGTCCGCCTCCAAGCCCTCCGTGGGATAGTCCAGCCCGTGCGAGCGGATCCAATTCACCACCAAGGAAATCGCCTGCGCCGCGTCCATCCGCCCGAGACCTCCCGCGTGCCGTCCCCGGCACCCTACCGGCCTCTGTCGGCGGCCACCGTGGAGCGGTGAACCTCACAGCCCGGCCGCCTACCGGACGCCCCGGCGAAAGACCATGCTGAGCGGATGGAGGTGCGCTTCGCGGAGGACCACATCCGTTTCCTGGGCTACGACTTTCCCGGCGCTTCGGTGTACCCCAGCGGAATGGTCGCGCCCGCCGGTATCCGCGACGCCGACTGGAAGGCCATCAGACCCGAGGTCCGGACGGTGCTCGGCGAAACCTTGTTCATTCCCCGCGAACGGAAGCCCGATCTCGAAGCGTTCTGCCACCGCCACGGCATCGCATCGGTGTCCCGTCCCGATACGTGGGGCGACCTGCTCGAACCGTTCCTCGACACCCAAATCGGCGCGGCAGAGGAACGCGCCACCATCGATCGGTTGCGCAAAGCCGGATTCACCCTAAGAGAAATCGCTGGAATCCGGCGGCGGCTGGCCCCGCTCATGCTCGCCTACAACTTCGACGCCATGGTCTGGGAATGGGTCCATCTCGGCCTGTTCGACCTTCTCACCGCCGCCGGTGCTCCCGTCGTCGCGGCCGGCCTGCGCGCCACGGTCGGCGATCCCGCGGCGTTCTACGAGTGGGCGATGGCGATCGCCGAACGCCATCGCTGACCCCGTTGTCGGACGCCGAGCCCGACCCCGGCAGGCCGCTCAGCGGCCGCGGCGGATGCGGGCGGCCTCCAGGTGGATGCGCTCCTCGGTCGCGAGGAGGTCGGCCTCGGCCTTCTCGGTGCGCATCCGCGCGCGCATCTCGCGGAAGCTCGGGGTACGGCGCCGCTCGGCGGCGCTGGTCCGGCGTCCCGCCCGGGCCCGCGAGAACCGCTGGAAGAGGCTCATGTCCGTCACTCCTCATCGCCACCGGCCCGGTCTGCTCCCGGACCGTTGTCCCGCGACAACAGATGCCCCTTTCCCCCGACTTCATTCCGCATTCCGCCCGCGCTGACGTCGCTGGTGCTGCCGGCGAGGCCGCCCGCGGCGTGTCCGGGCGGCCTCGGGGAAGGTCAGGAGGCCATCGCGGTCTGGACGTCGGTGAGGACGGTGCCGGCGGCGAGGGGGCCGCCGGCGCTGTTCCACGCGGAGCCGTCGACGGTGACGACGTGCTTCTCCTTCGCGGCCTTCAGGCGGGTGAAGGTGGGCGTCTTCTCCGCTTCGGCGAGGGCCTTCCGGCTGGTGGACTCGTCGCCGAGCGCGCCGAAGAAGAGCCAGTCGCCGTCGATGGTGTCGAGCTTTTCCAGGCTCACCGGTTCGCTGTGCCCGACGCCCGCGCCCCGCTGGTCCGCCGGCCGGGTGAGGCCGAGCGCGGTCAGCGTCTCGCCGACGTGTCCCTTGCCCTTGCCGACGACGGACGGCGCGCCGTTCTGCCAGCGGATCACGCTGGTGACGGCGCCCGCGTTCGCGCCGAGCTTCGCCTTGACGGCGGACACGCGGGTGTCGAACCCGGTGAGCCACTGCGCGGCTTGCGGCTTCTTGCCCAGGGCGTCGGCGGTGGCGAGGAACGCGTCGCGCCACGGGGCGTTGAGCTTGGCGGTCAGGACGGTGGGCGCGATGTCCTTCAGCTTGTCCCGGACGCTCTTCGCGCCGACGGTCTCGTCCAGCAGGATCAGGTCGGGCCTCAGGTCGATGATCTTCTCGAGGTCGGGCTGGGCGACGTTCGCGACGATCGGGACGTCCTTGGCTCGGGGCGCGAGGTAGGCGGCGACGCCGGTCTGGCCGCGGCCGCTGGTCGTGCCGACGGGCCGGACGCCGAGGGCGAGCGCCGCGTCCATCGTCGGTTCGCTGAGCGCGACGACGCGCTTCGGGGCGGCGGGGACCGAGACCGTCGCGCCCGTGGCGTCGGTCACCGACCGCTTGGCGCCGGACGGGCCGGAGCCGTCGTCGCCGGAGCCGCAGCCGGCGACGGTCAGGGCGCCGGCCAGCAGGGCGGCCGCGAGCGCGGCGGATCGGCGGAACTTCATCAGGGGTCTCCTCAGGGTGATGGGGGAAGGTCGCCGAGCAGGTCGGCGAGGCCGGCGGCGAGACCGTGCGTCCAGCAGACGTAGTCGTGGCCGCCGTTGTACTCGGTGTAGGCGACGGGGTAGCCGCGGGCGCGCAGCGTTTGGTGCAGGTCGCGGTTCTGGTCGACGAGGGCCCATTCATGGCGGCCGACGCGCAGGTGGATCCGCAGGTCGCGGCGTTGAGTGCGGGCGTAGCGGGCGGTGAGCCAGGCCGGGGCGTCCAGGTCGCCGTCGGGGTTCCACCACAGCGACGACGACTGCGCGAGGACCTTGCCGAAGCGGCCGGGCGCCTCCAGGCCGGTGTGCAGGGCGGTGAGGCCGCCGAGGCTCTCGCCCGCGATCACCGTGCGCGCAGGGTCGGCGGGGACGGGCATGCGCGCAGCGGCCCAGCCCATCAGCTCGGACGTGAGGAACTCGGTGTGCGCGGGGTTCCCGCCGTACTCGGTCATGCGGGTCTGCGTGCTGACCGCGTGCGGGGCGAGGACGAGCAGCGGCGGGACGGTCCCGGCGCCGATGAGCCGGTCGAAGAGCGCCTGGACGCCGCAGTTGCCGAACCACATGTCGCCGTCGAGGAGGAGCAGCGCGGCCCGCGGGGCGGCGGGCGGGCGGTAGATCCAGACGTCGCGCTCGTCGCGGAGGGCGTCGCTGCGGACGCGGTCGCGGGTGACCGTGCCGAGGGGCGCGGTGGACGGCGGGTTCCACGGCCGCCAGGGCGGGACGGGCGCGTCGGGGAGTTCGAAGACGGACGCGCGGCCCTCGCCCCAGCGCAGTGGAACGCTCCACGGATTGCGCGGATCGTGGACGGCCCGCGCGGCGAGAAGGCGGAGCTCGTCCTGGGACGTCCCCTCGCCGGGCCCGGCCGCGATCCGGTACGAGCCGGCATGGTCGGCGCCGAGCCGGTACGTGATGTGCCAGACGCGGGTGCCGGGGACGCGGGCCATCAGGGCGCCGGCGAGGTCGAGCGGGTCCACGAGCCGGTTGACCAGCGCGAGGACCCGTCCGGTGTCCTCGGCGCCGCACCAGAGGAACGTCACGGCGCGGTGACCGGGGTCGCCGGGGAGCGGCTCGACCAGCGGGACGCCGCGTTCGGCGACCTCCGCCCAGAAGGCGTCCTCGGCGCCCGGGCGCCCGGCGCGGACGGCGCCGGCGAGCGCGCCGACGAGCGCGCTCGCGGCCCGCTCGGCCGGAGCGGGGCGCGGGATCCGGGGCGGCCCGCTGATCAACGGAACCGGCCCGGAGACGGCGTGGGCATGGAAGGGTCCTCCCGGATGACCATGGGAACTTAGGTAAGCCTAAGCTAACCACATGGTCATCATCGGGGGGCGGACCGAGGCCGCCCCGACCCGCGACACCGCCCCGGCGAGCACCAGGGCGTACGCCGCCGCGCTGGCGGCCGGGCTCGTCCTGCTCGCCGCGGCCGCCGCCGCCAGCCTGGCGATCGGCACCCGGCAGATCCCGCCCGGCCAGGTCTGGCACGCCCTGGCCGCGCCGACCGGCACCGAGACCGACGGCATCGTCCGCGACCTGCGGTTACCGCGCACCCTCATCGGCGTCGCGGCGGGCGCCGCGCTCGGCCTCGCCGGCGCGGTCATGCAGACGCTCACCCGCAACCCGCTCGCCGACCCCGGGCTCCTCGGCGTCAACGCGGGCGCGTCCGCCGCCGTCGCGACTGCCATCGGCGTGCTCGGCGTGACCGGTTTCACCGGATACCTGTGGTTCGCGTTCGCGGGGGCCGGGCTCGCCGCCGTCCTCGTCACCCTGCTCGGCGGCGCCGAGCCCGTCCGGCTCGCGCTCGCCGGCACGGCCGTCAACGCCGCGCTCTTCGGCTACGTCAACGGTCTCCAGCTGCTCGACACCGGCACCCTCGACGCGATGCGGCGCTGGTCCGTCGGCGCGCTCGACGGGCGGCGCGGCGGCGAGCTCGCCGGGGCACTGCCGTTCCTCGCGGCCGGGGCCGTCCTCGCGCTGGCCCTCGCCCGCTCCCTCGACGCGATCGCCCTCGGCGACGACGCGGCGCGCTCGCTCGGCGCGCACCCCGGCCGGACCCGCGCGCTGTCCGTCGCCGCGATCACCCTGCTCACGGGCGGCGCCACCGCCGTCTGCGGGCCGATCGCGTTCGTCGGGCTGATGGTCCCGCACGCCGTCCGCCCGTTCACCGGCGCCGGAGCGCGCCGCCTGCTCCCCTGCTGCCTGGTCTACGCGCCGGTGCTGCTGCTCGCGTCCGACATCGCCGGACGCGTCGTCACGCCGCCCGGCGAGGTCGAGGCGGGCATCGTCACCGCGTTCCTCGGCGGGCTCCTGCTCGTGGTCCTCGTCCGCGGGAAGGTCGTCCGGCCATGATGCCGCTGCGCGGCGCCGGGCTGTCCGTGCGCCTGTCCCGCCGTCCCCTGCTCACCGGCCTCGCGCTCCTCGCCGCCGGGCTGAGCGTCGCCGTCGTCACCCTCGGCACCGGCACGGTCGGGCTGACCCCCGCCGAGGTGCTGCGGACCCTCGCCGGCGGCGGCCCGCCCGGCGCCGCCCTCGTCGTGCTGGACCTGCGGCTCCCCCGCGTCCTGGACGCCCTGCTCGCCGGCCTCGCGCTCGGGATGAGCGGCGCCGTGTTCCAATCGCTGTCCCGCAACCCGCTCGGCAGCCCCGACATCGTCGGGTTCGGCAACGGTGCCTCCGCCGGCGCGCTGCTCGCGATCATCGCGTTCGACGCCGGGACGGTCCCGGCCACGCTCGGCGCGCTCGCCGGCGGCGCGCTCACCGCGCTCGCCGTCTACCTGCTGGCCTGGCGCGGCGGCGTGCACGGCGGCCGCCTCGTGCTGGTCGGCATCGGCGTCTCGGCCGCGCTGGAGGCGGTGATCAGGTTCCTGTTCGTCCGCGCCGACCTCGGCAAGGCCGCGCAGGCCGCCACCTGGATGGTCGGCAGCCTCGGCGGGCGCGGCCGGGACGACGCCGCGGTCGCCGCCGGCGGCCTCCTCGTCCTCGGCCCGCTGCTGTTCCTGCAGCTCCGGCGGTTGACGATGCTGGAGATGGGGGACGACGCGGCGTCCGCGCTGGGCGTCCCCGCCGAGCGCGCGCGCCTCGCGCTGCTCGCGACGGCGACCGGCCTCACCGCCGTCGCGGTGGCGGCCGCCGGGCCGATCCCGTTCGTCGCGCTCGCCGCCCCGCAGCTCGCGCGCCGCGTCACCCGCGCCGCCGGGCCGGGCGTCCTCACCGCCGGCCTCATGGGGTCGCTGCTGGTCGCCGCCGCCGACTGGACGGCGCAGCGGCTGTCCGGTTCCGCGCCGCTACCTGTCGGCGTGGTGACCGGCGTGCTCGGCGGCGCGTACCTCGCGTGGCTGCTCGTCGCCACCCGCCGCGGCCTCGCCCGCTGACCGCGTGCCGCCGAACCGGCCGGGAGCATGACGCGGAAGCGTCCCTTCGGTACTTTCGGCCGGTTCGCCAGCCGAGCGCGGCTCCCTAGCGTCGTCGGCATGAACGCAGCGGATCGACCGCGGACGGCCGAGACCGTCCTGTCCGACATCGGGCTGGGCATCGTGTTCGTCCTGGGAGTCGGCTTCACCGCCTACATGCTCGCGGACAGCTGGGGCGGGACGTCTTGGGTGTTCGACCTCGTCATCGCCGTCGCGGTGTGCGGGCTCGCGCTGCTGCGCGGGCGGTGGCCCGCCGGGACGGCCGTCACGGGGCTGATCGCGTCGGCCGCCGCGGTCGCCGTGTCGGTGGCCGCCGACCTGCCGCAGGAGCCGGGGCCGATCACCGCGCTCGGCCTCGCGGTGCTCGTGGGCTCCGCGCTCCGCAGGCTGCCCGGGCCGGTGGCGGGCGCCATCGGCGCGGGCGGGATCGCGGTCGTCGCGGCGGCGTCGGTCCTCGGGCACGGCGCCGTCCCCGTCCTGGCCGTCCTGATCATGACCGGCGGCCTCCTCACCGGTGCGGGCCTGCGCGTATTCGACAACACGCGACCGGACCGGAAGCATCGGGACGCGGCCGGGCGGCCGTATCCGTGACGGCCCCGAAGGGAAGAGCGAATCGATGGCGAACGGCGCGGTCCGGCGGCGATGGCGCGGCGCGGCCGAAGTGATCGGGTCACGCCGATGGGCCGCGGTCGCCTCCGGCACCGGGCTCGCCGCCCTGTTCACCGCGGCCATCGCCGTCCAGGCGGCCGCCCTCGCCGACAGCTGGGGGCTCGCGAGCTGGCGGCTCGGCGGCCCCGCCGCGGCGGTCGTGTGCGGGCTCGCGCTGCTGCGCCGCCGGAATCCGGCGTGGACGGCCGCCGCGGGCCTGGCCGTCGCCGCGGCCGCGATCGCCGTGGCGCACATGGCCGGGCTGCCCGCCGAGCCCGGCCCGGCCATGGTGCTCGGGCTGATGGTGCTGACCGGCACGGCCGTCCGGGTCCTGCCCGCCGCACAGGCCGGCGCCGTCGCCGCCGCCGGTCTGGTCCTGGCCGTCGCCCGCCTGGCGGCCGACCCGCCGATCAGCGCGAGCGGTGCGTCGTCGGTGGCCGTGTCGTACGCCGGGGCGTGGCTGGCGGCGGTGGCGGCCGGCCGGTGGCTGCGGATGCTCGACGTCCGGGCCGCGAACACCGCCGAGAGGGTGCGCCGCGAGGAACGGCTCGAACTCGCCCGCGAACTGCACGACATCGTCGCCCACCACATCACCGGGATGGTGATCCAGGCCCAGGCCGCCCAGATCGTCGCCCGCAAGGACCCGGCGAACGCGGCGGAACCGCTCGCCGGGATCGAGACCGCCGGCACCGAGGCCCTCGCCGCCATGCGCCGCGTCGTCGGCCTGCTGCGCGACACCGCCGACGCCGCGCCCGCCTCCCCCGGGCCGGAGCGGCTCGACGAGCTGGTCGAACGCTTCAGCGCGCGCGGGCCCCGGGCGACGCTCCAGGCACCCGGCGGCGAGGACTGGCCGCCGGAGGTGACCAGCACGGTGTACCGGATCGTCCGGGAGGCGCTGACGAACGTCCGGCGGCACGCGCCCCAGGCCCGGTCGGTCGCCGTCACCGTCGCCGAGGAGGCGGACGGCGTCACCGTACGGGTCGACGACGACGCCCCGCCGGGCCCCGCCCGGCCGCATCACCGCGCCGGGTACGGCCTGGTCGGCATGCGCGAACGCGTCGAGACGCTCGGCGGCGCCCTGGACGCCGGGCCCCGGCCGGGCGGCGGCTGGTCCGTGCGCGCGGTCCTGCCCCTCCAGGAGTCCCGATGACCATCAGCGTGCTGATCGCCGACGACCAGACGATGATCCGCAGCGGCCTGCGCCTCATCCTGGAGGACCAGCCCGACATCACCGTGGTCGGCGAGGCCGCGGACGGCGCCGAAGCGGTGGAGGCGGCGCGGCGGCTGCGCCCGGACGTGTGCCTGGTCGACATCCGGATGCCGCGCCTCGACGGCATCGAGGTCACCCGCGCGCTGGCCGGGCCCGGCGTGCGCGACCCGCTGCGGGTCGTCGTCGTCACCACGTTCGACCTGGACGAGTACGTGTACGGGGCGCTGCGCGGCGGAGCGGTCGGGTTCGTGCTCAAGGACGCCGGTCCCGCGCTGCTCGTCGAGGCCGTCCGCGCCGCCGCCAACGGGGAGGCGCTCGTGTCGCCATCGGTCACGCTGCGGCTGCTGCGGCACCTGGCGTCGGGCGGTGCGCCGGGGGCGCGCGCGGCGGACGTCCCGCTGTCCGACCGGCAGTTGGAGGTCGTGCGGGCCGTCGCGCGGGGCCGCACCAACCAGGAGATCGCCGCCGAGCTGTTCATCTCCCTCAGCACGGTGAAGGGCCACGTGGCCGGCATCCAGAGCAGGCTCGGGTTCCGCAACCGGATCGAGATCGCCGCGTGGGCGTGGGAGAACCGCGTCGTCGACGGCGGCTGACCGGCCATCCCGACCGCGAGCGCGAACCGGCCGAAAGTACGGTCCCCGGCGGGGCGAACGGTGCTGCGGGCCGATGAGCGGGCGGGCGCCGGGCTCCGAGGATGATCGGCATGCCGAACAAGCAACCGCCCCCGGTGCTGCAAGCCGAGGGCCTGACGAAGAGGTACGGCCGCCGTACGGCGCTCAGCGGCGTCGATCTGAGCGTCCCGGCGGGACGCGTCATCGGCCTCGTCGGACCGAACGGCGCCGGGAAGTCCACGCTGCTGCACCTCGCGTGCGGCCTGATCGAGCCGACGTCGGGCACGCTGCGCGTGCTGGGATCCGCCCCGGCGGCCGGGCCGTCGCACCTGGCGCGCGTCGGTTTCGTCGCGCAGGACACGCCCGTCTACGGGTCGTTCACCGTCGCCGACCACCTGCGGATGGGCGCGAAGCTGAACCCGGGATGGGACGGCGCGCTCGCCGAGCGGCGCATCGCGCAGGCCGGGCTGAACCCGGACCAGAGGGCCGGCGGGCTGTCCGGCGGGCAGCGCGCCCAGCTCGCCCTGACGATCGCCGCCGCCAAGCGCCCCGACCTGCTCATCTTCGACGAGCCCGCGGCCGCGCTGGACCCGCTGGCGCGCACCGGCTTCCTGCGCAACCTGCTGGAGTTCGTCGCCGAACTCGGCGCCGCCGCCGTGCTGTCCTCGCACCTGCTCGGCGACATCGAGCGCGTCTGCGACCACCTGGTCGTGCTGTGCGCGTCCCGCGTGCAGCTCGCCGGGGACGTCCGGGACGTCCTCGCCGCGCACCGCCGCCTCGTCGCGCCGCGCGGCGCGCTCGCCCGGCCGCCCGCCGGGATCGAGGTCATCTGGTCCGAAGGCGCGGGCGAGCACGACACCGCGGTGGTGCGCGGCGACGCCGTCCCGCCTGCGCCGTTCAAGGCCGAGCCCGTCTCGCTGGAGGACATCCTGCTCGCCTACATGACCCGGGCGTCCGGCACCACCGGGGAGGGGACCCGATGATCTGGCTGACCTGGCGGCAGTTCCGCGTCCAGACGCTCGTCGCCGCGATCGCGCTCGTCCTGATCGCCGCCTACCTGGTGTACCTCGGCATGGACATCCGGGACGCGCACGACGCGTACCGGGCCCGCTGCGCGAGCAGGCCCGCCGACTGCCCGTCCGCCCTCGCGCAGTTCCGGAGCGACCACGAGAGCACGCTGCTGTTCCTCGCCGCCGGGCTCCAGCTGATCCCCATCGTCATCGGGACGTTCTGGGGCGCGCCGCTGATCGCGCGGGAGCTGGAGACCGGCACGCACCGGCTCGTGTGGAACCAGAGCGTCACCCGGCGCCGCTGGCTCGCCGTCAAGCTCGCGTTCGTCGCGCTGGCGGGCGCGGCGCTCACCGGAGCCGCGTCCGCGCTGCTCACCTGGGCGGCCCGCCCGTTCGACGAGACGACCGGGGACCGCTTCTCCAGGATCATGTTCGGCGCCCGCGACATCGCGCCGGTCGGCTACGCGGTGCTGGCGTTCGCGCTGGGCACCGTCGTCGGGCTCCTCCTGCGCCGGACGCTGCCCGCGATGGCCGTCACCGGCGTCGCCTTCATCGTGCTCCAGTTCGCCTTCCCGAACATGGTGCGGCCCCACCTCATCGCGCCGGAGAAGGCCACCCTGCCGATGACCGCCCAGGCCATCAACGGGGCGCAGAACATGGGGAGCATCACCGGCGGCGCCGTCATCCACGGACTCGCCGTCCCCGGCTCCCCCGGCGCCTGGGTGAGCGGCATCAGCCCGTTCCGCACGGCGGACGGCCGGACGCTGAGCGGCGCGAGGTTCGACGAGTGCCTCAACAGCCCGCAGCGGACCGGCGCGGACGGGAAGTTCGGCGACACCGCCGTCTGCCTCGCCCGGCTGAACCTGCACGTCGACGTCGCCTACCAGCCGAAGAGCCGCTACTGGGCGTTCCAGGGCCTGGAGACCGCCGCCTATCTCCTGCTCGCCGGGCTCCTCACGGCGTTCGGGCTCTGGCGCATCCGGCACCGCGTGAGCTGACAGGTCAGACGCGTGAGCTGACGGTCAGACGAGGCTCGCGCGGGGCGCGCGGGGCGCGCGCAGGCGGCCCTGCGCGTAGTCCTCCACCAGGTGGCGGACGGTCTCCATGGCGTCCTGCTTGTTGGTCCCGATGAAGCCGGTCGGGCCGCGCTTGATCCAGCCGGTGGCATACACGCCCGGCAGGACGGCGCCGCCCGGCTCGGCGAGGACGCGGCCGCCGCTGTTGGGAATGACCGCCCGGGCCTCGTCGAACGGGACGCCGGGAACGGCGGTCCCGCGGTAGCCGATCGAGCTGAGCACCAGGCCGGCGTCGAGCGTCTCGCGCTCGCCCGCCGGCTCGACCCGGTCGCCCGAGCCGGGGACGTAGGCGTTGCGGACGAGCTCGACGCCCCGGACGCGCTCGTCGCCGGCGATGGCGACCGGCGACGCCAGGTACCGCAGGACGATCCGCTTTCCGTTCCCCGCCGCGGGACGTTCCGCCAGCTGGCGGAGCAGCTCGATCTTCTGCGCGGCGGCATGGTCGAGGGCGCCGGTGTCGACGTCCAGGTCGGCGGAGTCGAGCACCAGGTCGATGCCCGGCACCTGCATGAGCCCGACCAGTTCCGGGAGCGTGAAGGCCGAGTGGGCGACGCCGCGGCGGGCGACGATGACGACCTCCTGGACGCGGCTGTCCCGCAGGGCGTCCAGGGCGTAGGGGGCGATGCTCGTGCCGGCGAGGCGCTCGGGGTCGGCGGTCAGGATGCGGGCGACGTCGAGGGCGACGTTGCCGTTCCCGACGATGACGGCGCGCTCGTGCGACAGGTCGAAGCGCCGCTCGGCGTAGTCGGGGTGGCCGTTGTACCAGGCGACGAATTCGGTGGCGGTCGCGGTGCCGGGCAGGTCGCTGCCGGGGACGTCGAGGCGCCGGTCGGCGGACGCCCCGACCGCGTAGACCACCGCGTGATGCCGGCCGAGGAGCTCCTCGTGCGTCACGTCGCGGCCCACCTGCGTGCCGTAGACGATCCGGATCCCGTCCTGTGCCGCGATCCGGTCGAACAGGTCGCCGACCTGGCGGGTCTTCACGTGGTCGGGCGCGACGCCGGTGCGCGCCAGCCCGTACGGGCTGGACAGCCGCTCGTACATCGTGACGCGCGCGCCGGGGACGGTGAGCAGCTCGTCCGCCGCGTACATCGCGGCCGGGCCCGTCCCGACGATCGCCACGTCGAGCGGCTCGCGGCCCGCGGGCACGGTCAGCGGCGGGGTGTGCGGCGCCAGCAGCGGCCGGACCCGCCCGTCCCGGTAGAACGCCGCGTTGATCGGCACGAACGGCTCCTGCGACTCCGGCAGCCGGTCGTGCGGGACGATCGCGTCGACCGGGCACGCGGTCACGCAGGCGCCGCAGTCGACGCAGGCGACCGGGTCGATGTAGAGCATGTCGGACGTGAGGAAGTCCGGCTCGTCCGGGGTGGGATGGATGCAGTTCACCGGGCAGGCGTAGACGCAGGACGCGTCGCCGCAGCAGGACTGCGTGACCACGTGGGGCATGGCGGGGATGTTCCTTAAGGGGTGGGACGGCGCGGCTCAGGCGGCATGCGCCTGGCGGTGCGGCTCAAGCGGCGTGCGCCTGGCGGTGCGGCTCGCCGCGGTACCGGGACGGCTTGCCGTCGATGCCGCAGGCCTTCCAGACCTTCCGGGCGGCGGGGTTCATGAGGCCGAGCTCCTCGGCGAGCATCCGCACGTCGCCGAAGTAGCCGCGCAGGATCGCCTTGGACTCCTCGCGCTGCCAGAACGCCTCGCGCATCACCTTGCGCGGGATGTCGAACTCCTTGGCGAACTGCCGCGGCGGCGTCATGATCGCGCCGGCCAGCCAGCGCATGATCAGCGGGTAGGCGACCGAGGTGACGCCCTTGCCGACCTTGTTCTGCCGGGCCACGTGCTCGTTGAGGAAGCGGTGCGCGAACGAGATGTGCCGCGCCTCCTCGGCGATGTGGATCTCCATGGTGCGCAGCAGCGCGGGCGGCCGCGCGGCGCCGTCCCGGATGACGTCCTTCTGGAAGTGGTCGATGGGCTCCTCGCCCGCCAGGATGCCGATGAAGAAGATGACGGGCGCGTAGGCGGCGAGGTGCCAGAGGGAGGACGTCGCCCGGTAGGGCGCCTTCATGCCGGGCACGTCGACGCCGGTGCGGTTGACCAGCTCCTGGAACATCTGGATGTGGTTGCACTCCTCCGACATCTCGTGGAGGCAGTAGCGGAACTCCGGGGAGCCGTTCGGCAGCTTCATCGCGTACTGCATCATCCCGCGGATGAGCACGCTCTCGAAGCTCAGCCCGACCTTCTGCATGTTGGCGGTGCGCCACAGCCCGATCGCGATCTTCTTCTCGTCCGGCTGCGCCTGGTACCAGGGGTGCGCGCCGAGCGGGTCGCAGTCGGGCAGGATCCACCGCGGGTCGGAGGCGTCGATGGCGAAGTCCGGGGAGTCCCAGTCGATGTCCAGGTACGGGTCGAACCGGCGGTGGACGGACCCGTTGGAGAGGGTCCGCAGGAACTCGCGGTACTCGGTCACCTGTGCCATCGGGGACCTCCTAGATCGTTTACACTTCCTATAGGAACTGTAAACAGTGGTCGCTTACCGGGTCAATGGGCGCACGGTGTGGGCCCGGCCATAGAATCGGGCCCATGCCGAGGCAGGACGGGGACATCCACGCCCGCATCCTCGACGCCGCCGCCGCGTGCCTGACCGAGGGCGGGTTCACCTCCAACCGCATGCTGTCGGCGATCGCGCGCCGGGCCGGGGTGTCGCGGCCGACGCTGTACAAGTACGGCGGCACCCTCGACGAGATCAAGGAAGCGCTGATCGAGCGCGAGCTCACCGCCTACCTCGCCGAGGCCGTGCCGATCATCGACGCCGCGCGCTGGGACGCCGGCTACGTGGCCGACCTGCTCGCCTTCCTCATCGGCCGGGCCCGCGCGCACCCGCTGCTGTCGGCCGCCGTCCGGGACGTCCCCGAGATGGTGCTGCCGTGGTTCACGGTCCGCGCCGACATCACCGTCGCGCGGGTCACCGCCCTCGCGGCCCCGGTCGTCCAGGAGAAGATCGACCGGGGCGAGCTGCCGCCCGTCGACGTGCCGGCGCTCATCGACGTGCTGACCCGCATCGTGCTGTCGCTGGTCTTCGTCAACAGCGCCGGCGTCGACGCCGACGACCCGGAGGACCTGCGGCGCTACCTGCGCACCGTCACCGGGTTCGTCGCGCTGCTGCCCGGCCGCGACGGGGGCGCGGCCCCGGCGGCGTCCGCCCGCTGACCGGCCTCCACCGGCTCCTCCGGCCATACCGGGCCCGCCGGGCGCGCGACGTCGAGCGGCTGCGCGTCGATCACGGGCTGCGCGGCCGCCGCGACGGCGGTGGCCGCCCGGACGAACGCGGCGACGGCCGGTGAGCGGCAGTCCTGCGGCCAGACGACGCGGAACTCCGCCGGGGCCAGGTCGCGGACGGGCCGGTAGGCGATGCCGGGACGCGCGTGCCGCCGCGCGATCGACACCGGCACGAACCAGATGACGCCGCCGAGCTCCACCAGGCTGAACAGCTCCGTCAGGTCGCGGACGGGGCGCCGGCTCCCGGCGAACGACCCGCCCGCCTCGGGCCGCCCCGGTGCGCCGAGCCCGCCGCCGTCCGGGCCGGGCGGCGGGCCGCCGAGCTCCGCGGGCCTGCCGTCGGGCAG
>NZ_WBMR01000226.1 GCF_008923365.1 Actinomadura montaniterrae | reverse complement strand
CCCGCGGGCGCGCCAGCAGCAGCGACGCGGCGGGCGGCTCGCCGATCGGCGACCGGGGCGCCGGGATCGGCGCGACCGGGGTGTCCGGGCCGGTGATGCGGCGGATGTCGATGCCGCCCGGGTCGGGACGTTCGGCGAGCGGCACCTGCGAGCCGCCGAAGTGGCCGCCGCGCGCCCAGTCCCGGCGGGACCGCAGCGCGTGGTACGACTGCGGCGACGGCAGCGGCGGGCCGGCGGGCCAGCGGCGGGCGACGCCCCACGTCTCCAGCCACGCGACGATCGCCTCGACGCCGATCAGCAGCGAGCCGGTGAACGGCACCCGCGACTGGGCGACCACCAGGATCTGCACGCAGGCGCGGCCCTCGCGGCCGGCCGGCAGGCCGAGCGCGAGGGCCGCCCGGGTGACGGGCACGAGCTGGACGACGTCCCCGGAGCCGGGGTGCCAGACCAGGTGCGGCGGCCGTTCCTCCTTGAGCAGGTCGGCGGCCGCCGAGCGCGCCGACACGCTGCGGGGGTCGCACTCGCCGGACAGCCATACGGCTCGGGGCGCACCTCCCCGTAGCGCTCCACCGTCCTGTCGTGCCGGCATGCGGCCGGCTCCCGGCAGCCATGCGTCTGCCACGGTTGCGTCCCCCCAATCGGGCGGTCTAGCCCCGAATGGTCTAGTCCTCTTCTCTTAGCCCAGCAGGACCCATAAGTCCAGCTTGCCGCCACGGGCTGGGAACAACGGCCGGCGCGTGCGACCGCGGCGAAGCCCACTCTTCGCGGCAGTCGATGCAGAGGCGTACCCAAGCCGTCTTCCGAATCCACCCGGGTAAACCCGTTTTCTCTGCAAGTTTCAGCCGCTCGGAGGTTTAACGGCATTTCGGACATCATCGTCGCAGGTCACCACCGTGATGGGGGTCCGGTTTACCGGCTCCGGACAGTGTCCGGATGTGGCCGAAGGGTGACCGAGCGCACAATCCGGCGCCGTCCGGCCGCCCCGCGGACCGCATGCCGGACCGCATGCCGGACCGCATGCCGGGGGTCGGCTGCACGGCCGGTACCGAGCCGCGTTCTAATGGTGGGTCATGACCGTTGACGCTGACCTTCCGGCCGGGGTGCCCGGCATCGACGTCCCCCGCCTCGCGGACTGGCTGGCCCGCGAGCTGCCCGGCGCCGGCCGCATCGGCGCGGTCGACCTGATCGCGGGCGGCCGCTCCAACCTGACCTACGGGATCACCCTCGCCGGCGGCCGCCGGATCGTGCTGCGCCGGCCGCCGCTCGGGCACGTCCTGCCGACCGCGCACGACATGGGCCGCGAGTACCGGGTGCTGACCGCGCTCGGCGACGCCACCGCCGTCCCCGTCCCGCGCACCCTCGCGTTCTGCGACGACGAGGACGTCATCGGCGCCCGCTTCTACCTCATGGACTTCGTCGACGGCCGCGTCCTGCGCACCCGCGAGGACGCCGACGACCTCACCCCCGCGCAGGCGCGCGGCCTCAGCGAGGCGCTCGCCGGCGCGCTCGCCGCCATCCACACCGTGGACGTGAAGGCCGCCGGCCTGGAGGACTTCGGGCGCCCCACCGGCTACATGGCCCGGCAGCTCAAGCGCTGGGGCAAGCAGTGGGACGGCTCGCAGGAGGCGATCAAGGCCACCGGCAACGTCCACGACCTGCCCGAATACGACCGGCTCGTGGCGCGGCTCGCCGATCGGCTCCCCGCCGACGCCCCCGCCCGGCTCGTCCACGGCGACTTCCGCCTCGACAACGCGCTCGCCCGGCTGGAGCCGCGTCCCGAGATCGCCGCCGTCGTGGACTGGGAGATGTCGACGCTCGGCGACCCGCTGTCCGACCTCGGCCTCACCCTCGTCTACTGGGCCGAGGCCGGCGACGCCGAGCAGCTCCCCGTCGGCGCCACGATCACCTCCGCGCCCGGCTTCTTCACCCGCCGCGAGTTCACCGAGCGGTACGCCGAGCTGACCGGCTTCGACCTCGCCGACCTCGACTTCTACGTCGCGTTCGCGTGCTTCAAGCTCGCCGTCATCCTGGAGGGCATCCACGCCCGCTTCCTGCAGAACGCGACCGTCGGCGAGGGCTTCGACCAGATCGGCGCCGCCGTCCCGCTGCTGCTCGGCCGCGCCCACGCCATCCTCGACGCCGGCTCACCCTGGTAGACGCCCCGGGGGCGGGACGCGTGCTCCCGCCCCGGCGGGTCAGCAGTACCCGACGGAAGCGGACCCGCCCGGGGCGAACGAGACGGAGCCGCTCTTCGACCCCCAGCACAGCCCGTTCGTCCGCGACACGGTCACCCCGGCGCTCTGGCCGGCCGCCAGGTGGCCCGACCCGTGCGCGCTCAGCGCGCCGGACGTGCCCGTGACACGCCAGTCCACCGGGCCGCCGACGGCCCGGACGGTGACCGTGCAGGAGTCGTCCAGGTGCATATTGCACCCGCTGACCGCGAGGTGGCCCGCGCGCGGCGGCGGGGGCGCCTGCGTGGCGGGCTGGGACGGCGGCCTGGTCGTCGGCGACTTCGACGGGGACTTCGACGGCGACGGCGAGTCCGACGGGGACTTCGACGGCGACGGCGACGTGGACGACACGGTCGGGCTCGGGTCGGTCGGCATCGGCTCGGTCGGGACGCTCGGGTCGCCCGACTCGCCGCCAGGACCGGACGCCGACGACGACGGGGAGCCCGCCGCGTCCGGCTCCGACTCGCCGCCGAACGCCGTCATCGCCCCGGCCAGCACCACGACGGCGGCCACGGCCGCCGCGGCGGCCCCGATGATCGGGCCGCGCCGCCGCCCGCCGGTGCCGCGGTCCTTCGCCCGCGCCGGCGTCGGCTCGTAGGGCAGCGGCCAGCCGTACTCGTCGAACGGCTCCGTCCACGCCGCGATGGCGCGCCGGTTCCCGGCCCGGTCCTCGGCCGTCGCCGCCGTCAGCACGTCCAGCCGCAGGTCGGCGGGGATCGCCGCGATCGGCAGCACCGACAGCAGCCGGTCCGCGGGCAGCGGCGGGGTGTCCAGCTCCGCGCACACCGGGCAGCTCGCCACGTGCCGGACCAGCGACGCCGCCGTCTGCGGCGCCAGCGGCCACGACTCCGTCAGCGCCGAGACGCTCGGGCAGTCCTTCCAGTGGTTCTGCGCGATCAGCGCCGCCCGGATCGCGGCCTCCAGGCCGGTCCGGGACCGCTCCACCAGCTCGAGGGTCTCCTCCAGCGGCATGCCGAACACGCCCGACAGGTCCACCTCGTCCAGCTCGTGCCGGACGGACAGGTCGATCGCCTCGCGCTGCCGGCCGCTGAGCGCGGCGAGCGCGCTGTGCGCCAGCAGCCGCCGCTCCTCCCGGCGGGCGAGCTGCTCGGCGGACAGGTCGTCCTCCGCCTCCGGCGCCTCCTGCCCGATGTGCCGGTTCGGGCTGTCGCGGCGCCGCATGCACTCCTTGCGGGCGATCGCGTACAGCCAGCCGCGCAGCCGGTCCGGCTCGCCGAGCCGCCCGACGTGCTCGCGGGCCGCGATGACGCAGTTGCGCAGGGCCCCCGCCGCCTCGACGCGGTCGCGGAGCAGGCCGTGGCAGTAGTCGTAGAGGAAAGGAGCGTAGGCGTCGTACACCTCGGTCAGCGCGATGACGTCCCCGGCCCGCAGCGACTCCGCCAGCCTCAGGTCGTCGTTGCGCGCGGACCCCGGCTCACCGGCCACGGAACCCTCCAAGCGAATCGGTGTCGTCGAACGTGCCCCCGGTGAGCGGCCGGCGTCGTGACGCCTCTAGGCGCGCTCTGGTTGCCCGATCTTGCCACCAACTTGCTGGAATTTCTCCCGTTGGTCCGAATTTTGTGACCATGACGGTACGCGGCGTGGCCGTATCGCCCTGTCGAACAGCGGCTACGCGAACGAATGTGATGTGGGTCTCACTGCCCGCTGGGGCCGCCCTGCCCGTCCGGCGGAGGACAGGTCAGGGTGACCGATCCGGTGCCGGACGGAGAGAAGTACACCGTGCCGGTTCCTCCAGGCGGGGTGCAGGTGCCGGTGACATGAGCCTTTCCGGTCGCCCCGCTGGCGAGAGTGCCACCGCCGCTCGCGCTGACGCCCGAGGCGCCCGTGACGGACCAAGTGACCGGCCCGCCCACGGCCGTCACCGAAATGTCGCAACTGCCTTCGCCCGCACCGCTGATCGTGCACGAGCCGACCGACAGGGTGCCCTTGGTGGGCTTGGTGTGGGTGGGGGCGGGCTTGGCGGTGTGGGACGCCCGGCTGCGCGTGCGCGTCGGCGTGGGCGTCGCCGAGGTGAGCGTCGGCGTCGGTGTCGGGGACGTGCTGGTCGCCGACGGCGTCGGCGTCTCCGAGGGCTCCAGCGACGTCGTCGACTCCGACGGGTCCGGCACCGACGACGACCCGGACGGTGTCGACTGCGCGCTCGTGTTCCCCGACGACCCGCCGGGCATCAGGAAGAACGCCCCCGCGACGATCAGCACGACCGCCGCCGCGGCGCGGCTCCGCGTGCCCCTGCCCGGGATGCTCGGGCCAGCCCCACGCGTCGAACGGCCCGGCGCGGTGCGCGATGGCCGCGAGGTCGGCGGCCAGCGCCGCGTCCGTCGCGGTCGCCATGACGTGCCCGCGCAGGTCCGTCGGCGTCAGCGCGACCGGCAGGACGTTCAGCAGCCGCGCCGCCGACACGTTCCGCTCGCGCCGCGCGGAGCAGACCGGGCACTCCTGGATGTGGTGGACGAGCCGGCGGACGGCGGGCGGCGGCAGCGGCCACTCCCCGTCCGGGGCGAGGCCGGCGACCGCGGGGCAGTCGTCGCGCCCGGAGTGCGCGATGTGGGCGGCGGCGAGCGCGTCGTCGAGCCGGGCCAGGGCGGTGCCGGTCAGGTCGGTGGCCTCCTGCGCGTCCAGGCCGAGGACGGCGCCGATGTCCGCCGCGTCCAGGCCGTGCCGCAGCATGAGGTCGAGCGCCTCCCGCTCGCGGCCCCGCAGCCCCGACAGCGCGCCGTGTACCAGCCGCCGCGCCTCCAGCCGCCGGGTGAGCTCCTCGCCGTCCAGGAAGCCGTCCCCGACCTCGGGGGCCTCGTGGCGCTCGGTGGGGCGGTCGGGGTCGCGCAGCCGCCGCATGCACTCGTTGCGGGCCAGCGCGTACAGCCAGCCGCGGAACCGCTCGGGCTCCCGCAGCACCGACACGTGCGCGTAGGCGGCGACGAGCGCGTCGTGCAGGGCGCCCGCCGCGGGCTCCTGGTCGCGCAGCAGCGCGTGGCAGTAGTCGTACAGGCGGGCCGCGTAGCGATCCATCACCTGGATGAGGGCGCCGGGATCGCCGGCCGCCAGCTCCCGCGCGAGACGTTCGTCGTCCGCGCGGTCGAGGGTGGGCCAACTGGACACAGGGTCCTCCCGCGGGATCAGGGTGCTGCCTCTGGGGCGATCCTCGTCCGCAGCGTCAGGGACGGGCTCAGGAAGTCAGGGGGAGCGGTCGTTCCGCTCTCCCGGCCCGCGCTCCGGGCGGTTCCCCGTCGCGGGCCGGGGAGGAGAGAAGGTCGGAGGCCCGACGGCCCCGCTCCCCGTCGGGCCTCCACAAGAATGACGATCGACTCCCGCGCCCGGTTGACGCCGATTCCAAGAAAATCCCCGGAACTACCGGGCGCGGTCGGAGCGCTACGAGGTGATGCGCCGCGACAGCATCTTCAGGAAGATCTTGGAGATCTCCTGCGGGGTCATGGCGACCTGGACGTTGCCGTTGGTCACCGCGGCGATCTTCTCCAGCTCGTTCTTGTCGACGCCCTTGCCGAAGCCGATCATGTTGACCTGGATCGGCTTGTTCGGGTCCTTCAGCTGCTTCAGCTCGTTGAGGGTCGCGTTGAGCGTCGGCCCGTCCGGGTCGTCGTTCTGGCCGTCGGTGAGCAGCAGGATCGAGTTGCCGAACTCCGGCTTGTAGGTCTTGTTCATCAGCTTGTAGGCGTCGAGCATCGTCCGGTACAGGCCGGTGTCGCCGTTCGCCTTCGGCTTCATCTGGTTCAGCCACGACAGCACCAGCCCGCGCCGCGTGGTGGACCCGATGCGGTCGCCGAGCGCGCCGATCGGCACCGTCTGCTTGTACGGCGTCTTGCCGTTCATGTTCGTGGAGAACAGCCACTGGCCGAGCTCGGTGTCGTTCGACATCATCGCCAGGCCGCCCTGCGACACCTGCGCGATCGCCTGCAGCCGGTTGGTGTGCGGCGCGACCTGCTCGGCCATCGAGCCGGACACGTCGATCAGGGTGAGCATGCGCAGCCCGAGCGTCAGCTTCGACCACGCCTGCATGACCTGCGCGACGTCGCCGCTCTTCGGCGTCGGGAGCTGCCGCGGCCGCGCCGGGCTGACCCCGGCCGCCGCGGTGAAGCCCGCCGGCGCCTTGCCGTCGGACGTGCGGAACCCGAGCTCCCGCAGGTCGTTGCGGGTCGCGTCGGTCGTCATCGCCTTCTCGAGCAGCCGCGCGGCCTTCTGCTCATCGCCGTTCTGCGTCGTGACGGTGAACGGGTAGTCCATCGACAGCGTGCCCTCGGTCGGGTACAGCGCCACCGCGGGCTGGGCCGGCTTGGTCTGGTTGTAGCTCCACAGCGCCTGCTCCGACGACAGGGAGATCGGCTGCTTGCCGGTCCGGTCCTTGTTGAAGTGGGAGAACTCCTCCGTCGTCGACGGGACGAGGTTCTCCCGTACGGTCCGGACGATGCCGGTGAAGATCGAGTCCCGGTTGGGGTCGTTCGCCAGCAGCATGCTGGTGATCATCAGCGAGCCCATGCCGGCGGCGTTCTTGGTCGGGTCGGGGACCACCATCCGCACCGAGCCCGCCGGGATCATCTGGTTCTTGGTGACCGCGCCGCCCGCGACGCCGCCCGCCGCCTTCAGCAGGTTGTCCCACGACGGGCTGGCCGTGACGCCCTGCTTCTTCAGCTGGACGGCCAGCGTCTTCGGCAGGCCCACCACGATCGGGCTGCTCGCGAGCGAGGTCTTCGCGGACTCCAGGCTCTTGTCGCCGCCCTCGCCGCGGGCGAGCGCCGTCCACAGCGACGAGTCGGGGATCCACACGTCCGGGCGCTGGTTCGCCGAGTTCGCGACGCCCTGCCCGGACAGCAGCGTCGCCACCGACGCCGGGTCGGCCTTCTTCACGTCGGCCCGCACGCACTTGCCGCCGACCTTGTGCTTGGCGTCGTTGAACCGGCCCGCCGCCTTCACGATCGCCGGCTGGACGTCGGGCGCCGCCGCGACCGACAGGCTCATCGCGTCGTCGCCCGAGCAGCCGCCGCCGCTCTCGGCGAACGCGTACACGCCGACGCCGAGCAGCAGCGCGAGGCCCACGGCCCCGGCCATCGGCCCGATCAGCGCGGCCTTGCTCCGCTTCCGCTTGCGCTTGCCGTACTCGTAGCCGCCGGTCCCGCCGCCGTAGCCGCCGGAACCTCCGCCGCCGCCCGGCCCGCCGCCGTAGCCGCCGGACCCGCCCGAGCCGGCGGACCCGCCGCCGAAGAACCCGGCGGGCGTCTCGTCCGAGCTGCGGATCGCGTCGTACTCGCTGTAGCCCGTCCCGGCGAGCGGGGACGAGGACCGGCCGGGCGGTGGCTCCTGCGGCGTGGGCGCCGGCATCGGCTCCTGCCGCTCGGCGCCGTACCCGCCGGACCGTCCCAGCCCGTACCCGCCGGCGTCCGACGCGCCGGTGAACCCGCCGGCGCCGTACACCGGCTCCTCGGCCGAGCGGCGCGGCGTGAACCATTCGGGTGTCTCGCCCGGCCCGGACGCCTGCGGCGACCCGGCGGGCGGGCCAGGCGGCGCGCCCGGCGGCGGCCCGGCCTGCGGCTCCTGCGTCAGGGGGCGGCTCTGCGAGTCCCTGGTGCCGAACCAGTCGGAGGACCCGTCGTTAGCGGGTCCGAACACGGGCGTGGACGGGTCGTGACCGCCCCCGTCCCCCTCAGGGAAGTCATTGCGATGACGTCCGCTCATGGCTGCCCTCGATTCACCAGAAACCCGCCGATGTTCCACGGCACTGTAGTAGTACGAACTAGAGGTTACAAAGAACTCAAAATCGATGATGACGCAGGTCATCAGCGTATGTCCCGACGATCCTGGCATGCGTCCCGCGCCGTCACGCCCCGCGTTCGGGGCGCCACGGGGCGGCGCCGCGTCCGCGATCATGGGTGGACCGGGCCCGCCGGGCGCCGGGACCGTGCGTGATCCTCCCGCAAACCGGAACCGCCGCGCGCGGCCGGAACCGGCCGCCGCGCCCCCTTGCACCGGCCCGGGCACCCCGCCCGCTCCGCCACAATCGAGGCATGGCCAGCTTCGTCACCGTCACCTCACCCGCCGACCCCCGGCTGGCCGACTACACCCGCCTCCGCGACGTCAACCTGCGCAAAAGCCTCGAAGCCGAGCACGGCCTCTTCCTCGCCGAGGGGGAGAAGGTCATCCGCCGCGCAGTCGCCGCCGGGCACCAAGTCCGCTCCCTGCTGATGGCGGACCGCTGGACCGGCCCCCTCGCGGACGTCCTTGACAGCGTCGACGCCCCCGTCTACGTGGCCGACGACGCCACCCTCGAAGGCGTCACCGGCTTCCCCGTCCACCGCGGCGCCCTCGCGTCCCTCGAACGCCTCCCGCTGCCGTCCGTCGACGCCGTGGTGAAGGACGCCCGCCGCATCCTCGTCCTCGAGGACGTCGTCGACCACACCAACGTCGGCGCGATCTTCCGGTGCGCCGCCGCCCTCGGCGTCGACGCCGCTGTCCTCGCCCCCCGCTGCGCCGACCCCCTCTACCGCCGCGCGGTGAAGGTCTCGATGGGCGCCGTGTTCGCCCTCCCGTACGCCCGCATGACCGACTGGCACAACGGCCTCGCCGACCTGCGCACCGCCGGCTTCCAGATCCTCGCCCTCACCCCGTCCGCCGGCGCCGTCCCGCTGGACTCCGTCCCGCCCGCCGGCCGCCGCGCCCTCCTCCTCGGCTCCGAGGGCGACGGCCTCTCGTCCCGCTGGCTCGACGAGGCCGACGAGCGCGTCCGCATCCCCATGAACGAGACGGCCCTGGCCCGCGGCGTCGACTCCCTCAACGTCACGGCCGCCGCCGCCATCGCCTGCTACACCCTCCTCCGCCCCTGACCCCGCCGCACAGGAAGACGGGACCGCCCATGGGGAAAAGGACACCGCGGGATCGTCGCGCCGCCCGGCGCAGGCGCCTCGCCCGCCACCTCGAAAGCCCCCCGAGGTGGATGGCCGCGATCCTGCTGGTCCCGGGCTTCGTCCTCGCGGTGGAAGCCTGCCTCGCCCTCTATTCCTTCACGGACAACGGCGGAAGCGCCGTGGCCAGGGACTCCGCCACGGCGGGGCCATGCCATCGCGACATGGTGACCGGCTGGGCGCAGTACGCGTGCGGACTGCGCAAGGACGGCAAGCCGTACGAGCCCGGGATCCCCATGAACCGGCCGACGCTCAAGTCCTGGAAACCCGTTCACGGATCGGTCGAATTCGAGATCCGGGAAAGCCACGGGAAGGGCGGAACCCGCTATCAGATCGTCAAGGAGGGAACGGCCCGCCCGCTGATCCTCGGGCTGATCCTCATGCCCTTCCTGTTCTTCGGCGTGATCGTCCTAGTCTACAAACTGCTGCGTGCCCTGCTGCGCCGCTCCGCGAACCTGGTCCGCCCCTCGGCCGATCTCCTCGCGACCCGGAACCCGGCCACTCGCCAACGCCCGCAGGGGGTGGACGGCCTCGACCGGTAGGCATCTCGCCACGTCAAGAGTGTCCACACCCGCTGCACGGTGGGGTCGCCATCGAAGTCCGGAATTCGGCGGAAAGGGGAACAAGGCGTGCGGAAGCTGGCCGGGGTGCTCGGCTGATCTTTAACGCCGAACACTTTTGAGAAACGGGGCCTGCATGTGCGCATGTGACGGGCAGACATGCGCCGTTCTGATCAGCTAGCGGACAGAGATGTGACCGGAGTCAGAATCCAGGCGAGTGACGCACGCCGCGGTTTCACTTGCCGAACATGCCGCGGCGGGTTCGGCGGTGCATGCCGCGCGCGCGGCGCATGGCGGCCGACGCGGCGCCCGCGGGAGCGCGGCGCTTGCCGAGACGCAGCTGCGTGAGCAGCACCGCGATCGCCACCATCAGCGCCGCCAGCCACGCGACCTGCGTGCTCGCGACCCGCTCGAAGGTGAGGTCCTGAGCCACGGGGGCCTTGTTGCCGCGCAGCCTGCTCTCCGGCGTCACCGCCGCGGTGTTCGGTGCGATCGACGGGGTCGGCGCCGCGATCGGCGGCAACGCCACCTGCGGGTTCTTCGCCTGGAACGAGGAGTTCGGCGCCGGCGGCACGTAGCCGGTGCCGGACGTCGTCCCGCCCGACCCGCCGCTCCCGCCCGACGAGCCGCTCCCGCCGCCGGACGACGACCCCTGCCGGTTCCCCGACGACGACGCCGACGGCGTCGCACTCGCGGACGGCGACGGAGACTTGGACGGCGACTTCGTCGGCGTCTTGGACGGCGACTTCGTCGGCGTCTTGGACGGCGACTTGGTGGGCGTCTTCGACGGCGACGGCGACGGGGCGGGCGCGACGAACTTGATCTCGGCCGTCCAGGTCTTCGCCGGGATGTCGGTCGCGCTGACCTCGATGGAGAAGGTGACCGTCAGGTCGTCCTTGATGGTCGCCGGCACGGACACGGTGGAGACGACCGTGTCGCGATGACCGCTGGTCAGATCGCCCACGGAACATCCGGTGGAGGTGTAGGGCGCCGTGCACTCGCCTCCCACCGTCGCCTTCGCGGAGGAGGCCGCCACATGCACGACCTTCACTCCGGAGACGTCGCCGCCCGTGGCGGTGATGTGCGTGTTGACCTGAACGCGTTCGCCGGCCTTCGCCGAGTTCGCGACCGGATCGACGCCCACGGTCAGCGTGCCGGGCGCCGGGGACGAGTCGGAGGGCGACGGCGGAGGGGAGTCTTCGGCGGAGGCGGATGCGCCTCCGGCGGCGAGGATCGCCGCCACTCCGAGCCCTACAAAGATCGGTTTCACCGCCGGTCGGCAGTACACCGCCCCAGCACCTCCGTCGCATCGCCTTTGAGCGCCTGTGCCCGCTGTACCCGGGAGATCGTCCCAGGAATCATGCGAACACGGATCAACGGGCCAAAGCAACCCCGTGGACGCTCACATGACTTCTTCTCGGACGTCCTCTATCTCCGTGGTGGGCGCCCACGCCTGCCAAACACCCTGGTCAATGCGTTCCAGGCCGAGCGACTCGGCCACCGGGGCGCGGCCGCCGACATATTCGACGCGCAGCCACGTCTCGTGCTCGCCGACGATGACGAACCGCTCGCCGCGCCAGCGGCACGTCGTCCGGACGTACCGGAGCTCCTCGACCTCCGATGCCGGGACGATCCGCCGGAACCGGCCGGGCCGCAGCTCCTCGAACCCGTCCGTCGGCCCCGGCGTGTAGAGCCGGATCTCGCCGTCGGCGCCCGGCGCGGCCTCGAAGTCGCGGCCGAGCCAGCGCGCCACGTAGCCGTCCCTGATCACTGCGCGGCTCCCGTCCGGCCGTCGCGCCCGTCGGGACCGGTGGACGCGTCGGGCCGCAGCCACGCGAGCCGGTCGGGGTCGTACATCGCGACGAACCTTTCCGAACGATCCATGCCCAGGTAGTACATCTCGGCGCCGTACGGCAGCCGGACGCTGTCGACCTTGTACTCGCGGATCGAGCCCGCGCTGCCGGGGGCGAACCCGCCGCCGACGAATGGGGGCCGCTCGATCACCCAGCCGGCGTCGCCCCACGACGCCATCTCCTCGGCGTCGCGCCCGCCGAACGGGATCCGGTACAGCTCGGGGCAGTACGCGGGCCACCGGATGACGTACACGCCTTCGTCGGCGGGCGAGAACGGCGTGTCCTCGTAGAGCAGGCCCAGCGCCTCGTACAGCTGGACGGGCGTCTGGAGCTCACCGACGTCGCCCGTCGGGTGGACGAACCCGCCGACGCGGTCGTAGCCCTGCTCCAGGTACCAGCCGACGTGCCCGTGCGGGACGACCTTCTGCATGATGGTCGGCTGGGACACGCGGTCGTCGAGGTCCTCGGCCTGCGCGGGGGCGGCCGCGACGACGTCCTGCACCGTCATGTCCGCGGCGGGTTCGCGCGGCGCCGGGGGCGCGGGCGGGACGGTCGGGCGCGCCTGGACGAGGCCGACGCGCAGGGCCCACTCGCTCAGCGCCCGCACCTGGTTGCCGCGCAGCGACGCGCCGATCCGCGTCCCTGGGTTGAGCAGCAGCGCCCAGTCGTCGCGCGGCCACGCGCCGATCAGCTCGCGGAAGTCGGCGTAGACGAACCGGGACTCCGGCAGGACCTCCCGGAGCCGGACCAGGGACGTGAACACCCGGACGGCGGCGCCGTCGCGCAGCGCCGCGTCCCAGCGGAACTCGCGCTGCACCGGCGTCACCTCGAGCGGCGCGTCCGCCGGGATCGGGACCAGGACGTTCGCGTTCAGCAGGACGCGGAGGAACGCGTCGGAGTCCCCGCCGAGCGCCGCCTCGTAGAGCTCCTGGTCGATGCGGTTCCCGGGTTCGAACTCGGGCTCGGGGGCGCCGACGGGCCGCAGCCGCCGCTCCGCCGCCTGCTGCTCGCCGGCCGGTCCGGTCTCGGCGGGCGGTTGCGGGGCGGGGGAGTCGCCCGCCGCTCCGAGGCCGACGATCGCGTGGCCGCCGGTCACGGTGGACGCGTTGCCGCCGGGCGCCGCGTCGGCCGGTGCCGCCGGCCCGGGACCCTGGACGCCTGCCGCGTCCTGCGCCTCCGCGGCGGGGACGTGGCCGTGCAGACGCTGCGCACCGGTCGCTCCCGGCAGGCTCGGGCCGGCCTGATCGGCGGGCGTCCCGAGGCCGGTGGACGGGTAGGCGTGCGGGCCGGTGTCACCGCTGTGGGACGGGGTGTAGGTGCTGGGGCCGGGCCCTGCGGCCGGTGCCTGCGGCGCGTCTTCGCCCGCGCCGGGCTGTACCGGAGGCGCCGCCGGTTCGCCTGGAACGGGACCGCCGACCTGGGGCTGCGGGCCCGTGGAATTGAAGCCCGGCTGTTCCGGCTGCGGCGCCGGGGCCGTGGGGTGCCCGCCGGAGGTGGTGGACGGTGCCGTCGGCTCGTGCGTGCCCTGCGGGCCGACCTGCGGCTGCGGGCCCGTGTGGTGCGAACCGTCTCCTGATGCGGCGGGTTCCGGGGCGCCGAAGGCAGGGTGTTCCGCTGCGGGTGCCGGGACGGCGGGGTGCCCGCCGGAGGTCGTGGACGGTGCCGTCGGCTCGTGTGCCTCCTGCGCGCTGACCCGCGGTTGCGGGCCGGTGTGCCGCGGGCTGACGTCCGGCGCGGCGGCCGGGTCAGGGACGCCGAAGCCGGGCTGCTCGGACGGCGGCGTCAAGGACGGTGCCGCCGGCTGCTGTTCGGGCGCGCCGACCTGGGGTTGCGGGCCGGTGTGCTGCGGGCCGTCTCCCGGCGTGGTCGCGGGCTCCGGGCCGCTGAAGGTGGGGTGTCCGCCGGACGTGGTGGACGGTGCGGTCGGTTCGTGCTCTGGTGCTCCGGATGCGCTGACCTGGGGCGCGTCGGGCACCGGGGGCGCGTCCGTGGACGGGACGGCCGGTGCGACCGGGACGGCCGGGTTCTCCGGGGGAGGGGGCGTCGCGGCGGACGGCGGGGTGGCGGCCTTCTCGGGCGCCGTACGGGGCGGCCCGCTGAGGGCGCGGACCTGTTCGCCCGGCATCGTCGCGTCGATCGGGGTGCCGGGGTTGAGGACGAGCGTCCACTCGGGGTCGGGCCAGGCGGACACGACGTCCAGCAGGCTCGGCATCACGAAGCGGGACGACCCGATGGCGTCGTTCATCCACTTCAGGGACGTGAACAGCTGCACGGACGTGCGGCCGTGGACGGTGACGGGCCGCCACGGGAACGCCGGGTCCTCCGGCGCGATGCCCCACGGGGTGTCGGGGTCGGCGGCGACGAGGACCTGCGCGCCGAGGAGCACCTTGAAGAAGGTGTCGGTGTCGCGGCGGCGGGCGGCGTCGAAGAGCCGCTGCTCGATGTCGTTCTGCGGCTCGAAGCGGTCGGTCATCCGGGCGGCGGCGCGCTGGTCGGCCCAGGTGGCGAGGCCGGGGAGCTGCGCGGCCATGACGGTGCCGCCGGCCGGGGAGCCGGAGTTGATGGCGAGGAGCCAGCCGTGGTCGGGCCAGTAGCGCAGCGCGACGGTGAACGGCAGCTTGATGTACTCGGTGCCGGTCCCGGCGGCGTGCGCGGCCTCGATGAGGCGCTCGGGGGAGGTGAAGACGGGCACGACGGTGTTGCCGTCGACCTCGCGGGTCCGCCACGGGAAGCCGGGGCGGCCGGGCCGGAGCGTGTAGTCGGTGTCGTCGGGGACGGGCAGCAGGATCTCGGTGTCCGCCATCGTCTGCAGGAACAGGTCGTGGTCGTTGTTCGCCGCGGCGCGCAGGAGTTCGCGTTCGACGTCGTTGGCGGGCCGGAACTCGGGCCGGGACGGTTCGCGGGGCGCCTCGCGGGGCAGTTCGCGGTGCTGGCCCTGCAGCTCCTCCCACGGCGACTCGTCGTGCGCGGCGGCCGGGGCCGCGGGCTCCGGCGCCGGTGCGGTGGCAGGCTCGGCCACGGGGGCCGGCGATTCGGCCGCCGGTGCGGCGGGCGCGGGCGGTTC
>NZ_WBMR01000225.1 GCF_008923365.1 Actinomadura montaniterrae | reverse complement strand
CGGGACGGCGGCGGCGCCGAGGGCGGCGCCGAGGCCCGCGCCGGCGGACAGCCGCAGCATGCCGCGCCGCGACAGCGCCTGGCCGGCTGGTGCCTGGGCCGCGCGGACGCGCTGGTAAGTAGCCTCGTCGGTCAGGTCGCCGTCGTGGCCGGGCTGGGGACGGTGGGGGGTGTCACCGGTTCGCATGTGCTCGATGCTGCTGACCGGCCGCCCGAAAGTCAACTTTCCCTACAGCTTTACCATGGAAACGGAGCCGGAAACCGGGGATGCGGACGTCTGGGAGTCCGCCGCTCCGCTGGGTAGCCTGGCGACCATGGCGGAGACGGCGCCGACGGCGGCGGGCGAGGTCGACTCGCCCGCGGACCTCGCGACCCTGCTGGACCGGCACGCCTACCTCTGCGACGAGGGCCTCGCCACCGCGTGCTTCCTCGCGCTGCGGATGGGCCGGCCGCTCTTCCTGGAGGGCGAGGCCGGGGTCGGCAAGACGGAGCTGGCCAAGACCCTCGCGACCGCGCTCGGCGCGCCGCTGATCCGGCTGCAGTGCTACGAGGGCCTCGACGCCTCGCAGGCGCTCTACGACTGGGACTTCCCCCGCCAGCTCCTGCACCTGCGCGCGGCCGAGGCCGCGGGCGTCGGCGACGTCGCGCGGCTGGAAGGCGAGCTGTACGACCGGCGGTTCCTGCTCGCCCGGCCGCTGCTGCGGGCGCTGGAGACCTCCCCGAGCGTGCTGCTCGTCGACGAGCTGGACCGCGCCGACGACGAGTTCGAGGCGTTCCTGCTCGAGGTGCTCAGCGACTTCACCATCACCGTCCCCGAGCTCGGCACGATCCGCGCCGAGCGCCCGCCGGTCGTCGTCGTCACCTCCAACCGGACCCGCGAGGTGCACGACGCGCTGAAGCGCCGCTGCCTGTACCACTGGCTGGAGCACCCGTCGTTCGACCGCGAGGTCGCGATCATCCGGCGGCGGCTGCCCGCCGCGGCCGCGCGGCTGGCCGGGCAGGTCGCGGGCGCGGCGCAGCGGCTCCGGACCCGGGACCTGCTCAAGCCGCCGGGCGTCGCGGAGACCCTGGACTGGACCGAGGCGCTGGTCGCGCTCGGCGTCCGCGAGCTGGACCCGGGCACCGCCGCGGTGACGCTCGGCGCCGTGCTCAAGTACCGCGAGGACCAGCAGCGCGTCCTCGCCGGCGGCCTCGACGCCCTGCTGAACGGCGGGTGAGCGGCGGTGCGGGACGTCACCGAGACGATGGTCGGGTTCGCCAGGACGCTGCGCGCCGCCGGCGGCTCCGCCGACCCCGAGCGCGTCCAGGCGATGCTCGCCGCGCTCGACCACCTCGACGTCCTCGACCCGTCCGAGGTGTACTGGGCGGGACGGCTGACGCTGTGCGCCGACCCCGACGACCTCGCCCGCTACGACCGCTGCTTCGCCGCGTACTTCTCCGGCGCGACGGTACGCCCGTCCCGCCGCCCGCCGCCCGTGGTCGTCCGCCGCATGACGGTCGCCGAACCGGACGGCGCCGCCGGCGGCGACGACGGCGAGCTGAACGCGGCGACCGCCAGCGCCGCCGAGGTGCTGCGCGACCGGGACGTCGCGCGGCTCACCGCCGCCGAGCGCGCCGAGGTCGCCCGGCTGATCGCGGTGCTGGACGCGGGCGCCGAGCGCCGCCGGTCGCGCCGGTTCGCGCCCGCGCCGTCCGGCCGCCTCGACCCGGCCCGCACCGTCCGCGAGACGCTGCGGCGCGGCGGCGAGACGTCCCTGCTGCGGCATCGGGCGCACCGCACCCGGCCGCGCCGCGTCGTGCTGATCGTGGACGTCAGCGGGTCGATGAGCCCGTACGCGGACGCGCTGCTGCGGTTCGCGCACGCCGCGGCCCGCTCCGGCGGCCGCGACGCCGAGGTGTTCAGCGCGGGGACGCGGCTGACCCGGCTCACCCGCGAGCTGCGGCACCGGGACGCGGACGCGGCGATGGCGGCGGCGTCCGCCGCGATCCCGGACTGGAGCGGCGGCACCCGGCTCGGCGAGGAGCTGAAGGAGTTCCTCGACCGGTTCGGGCAGCGGGGCCTCGCGCGCGGCGCGGTCGTGGTGATCGCCTCCGACGGCTGGGAGCGCGGCGACGCGTCCCTGCTCGGCGCGCAGATGGCCCGGCTGCGGCGGCTCGCGTACCGGGTGATCTGGGCGAACCCGCACAAGGCGCGGCCCGGGTACGAGCCGCTCACCGCGGGGATGGCGGCGGCGCTGCCGCACGTCGACGACTTCACCTCCGGCCACAGCCTCGCCGCCCTGGAGGGGCTGGCGCGGCTGGTCGCCGGCACCGGAAAGGGGCGGGCGCATGCGCGACGTGCTGGATGACATCGCCGGCTGGTACGCGGCGGGGGAGACGTTCGGGCTGGCGACGGTGGTGAACACCTTCCGCAGCGCGCCGCGCCCGGCGGGCGCGGCGATGGCGGTGTCGGCGGGCGGCGAGGTCGCGGGCAGCGTGTCGGGCGGGTGCGTCGAGGGCGCCGTGTACGAGCTGGCGCAGTCGGTGATGGCGAGCGGGGAGCCGGTCGTCCAGCGGTACGGGGTGACCGACGACGACGCGTTCGCGGTCGGGCTGACCTGCGGCGGGATCCTGGACGTGCTGGTCGAGCCGGTGAGCGCCGCGACGTTCCCGGAGTTCGCGGACGTCGCGGCGGCGATCGAGGCGCGCGAGCCGGTCGCGGTCGCGACGGTCGTCGCCGGGCCGGGCCGGATCGGCGCGCGCCGCGTCATCTGGCGGGACCGCGCGGCGGGCTCGCTCGCGCCGGGGGAGCCGCACGCGGCGCGGCTGGACGCGGCGGTCGACGACGACGCGCGCGGCATGCTGGCGCAGGGCCTCACCGGGCAGCGGCACTACGGCCGCGAGGGGGAGCGGCGGCTGGACGACCTCGCGGTGTTCGTCCACTCGTTCGCGCCGCCGCCCCGGCTGCTGGTGTTCGGCGCGATCGACTTCGCGGCGGCGGTGGCGCGGGTCGGCAAGTTCCTCGGCTACCACGTGACGGTCTGCGACGCGCGGCCGGTGTTCGCGACGCCGAAGCGGTTCCCGGACGCCGACGAGGTCGTGGTGAAGTGGCCGCACAAGTACCTGGAGGAGTCCGGCGGCGCGATCGACGAGCGGACCGCGATCGCCGTGCTCACCCACGACCCGAAGTTCGACGTCCCGCTGCTGGAGGTGGCGCTGCGGACGCGCGCCGGGTACGTCGGCGCGATGGGGTCGCGGCGCACCCACGACGACCGGCTCGCCCGGCTGCGCGAGGCGGGCCTGACGGACGCCGAGCTGGGGCGGCTGCGCTCGCCGATCGGGCTGGACCTCGGCGCGCGGACGCCGGAGGAGACCGCGGTGTCGATCGCGGCGGAGCTGGTGCAGCTGCGCTGGGGCGGGTCGGGGCGGCCGCTCACCGACACCAGCGGCAGGATCCACGCCGGCGGCTGATCCGCGGGCTACCCTCGGCGGATGACCGCGAAGGAGTTGAGCCGGCACGGCGCGGAGCCCCCGGCCGGCCTGCTGCTCGCCGCGGGCGAGGGCAGCCGCCTCGGCCGCCCGAAGGCGCTGGTGGAGCTGGACGGGGAGCGGCTCGTCGACCGGGGCGTGCGGACGCTGCGGGACGGCGGCTGCGCCCCGGTGCTGGTGGTGGCGGGCGCCGCGCAGGTCGAGGTGATCGGCGCCGTGGTGGTGCCGAACCCGGCCTGGCGGGACGGGATGGGCTCGTCGCTGCGCGCCGGGCTCGCCGCGCTGCCGCCGGGATGCCCCGCCGCGGTCGTCGCGCTCGTCGACCAGCCGCGGGTGACCGCCGCCGCGATCGCCCTGCTCGTCGCCGCCTACGACGCGGGTGCCGAGATCGCCGTGGCGACGTACGGCGGCGCGCCGCGCAACCCGGTCCTGCTGCGGGCGGAGCACTTCGCCGCGGTCGCCGAGGCCGCGGTCGGGGACATGGGCGCGCGCGGCTTCCTGCGCGCCCACCCCGATCTGGTGACCCGCGTCCCCTGCGACGGCGTCGCGTCGCCCGACGACATCGACACCCCCGAGGACCTCGCCGCCTTCACCCGCCCGGACCGTTGACCCGCCGCGGGTCGGGGCGACGGGCCGGGCTCGCCGCGGCGGCTCGCCGGGTCAGCGGGAGCGGGCCTCGGCGACGGCGCGCTCGTAGGCCAGGAGCGTGTCGATGAACAGGCGGCGCTGCGCGGGGGTGAGGGGTTCCAGCGCGGTGCGCCACGCGCCGGCGCCCTGACCGAGCCATCCGTTGATCGCGGGCAGGTGCTCGTCGGCGACGCTGACGATGGTGCGGCGCCGGTCGGCGGGGTCCTCGCGCCGCTCCAGGATGCCCTGCCGGCTGAGGTCGCCCACCATCAGGCTGACCGTGGCGGGCGCGACCTCCAGCCGCGCGGCCAGCTCGTTGACGCTCATCGGGCCGTCGAACAGCAGGTAGGCCAGCAGCGACAGGTGGCGGGGCGCCAGGTCGAACGCCGCCAGCTCGTCCGGCACCCGGATCCGCTTGGCCGCCGACACCAGCCGCGGCATCAGCAGCAGCATCGTCCGGATGCCGTCGTCGACGTCCGGTCCCGCGCTCTCTTCGGTTGACATGCCTCTGCGTCCAAAATAGCTTTGCTCTATAAAAGACTTTGCTTGCAAAGCAAAGTCTCGTTCCGTGCGTCCAGGATAGGAGACCGGCTCGTGAGCGACTGGAACAGGGCGATCATCGAGGAGTTCCGGGCGAACGGCGGCGCGGTCGGCGGCCCGTTCGCCGGCGCCGACCTGCTGCTGCTGACCGCCACCGGCGCGAGGACGGGCGGCAGGCGCACCACGCCGCTCGGGTACATGGCCGACGGCGACCGGCTGCTGGTGTTCGCGTCCAACGCGGGCGCCGACCACGACCCGGACTGGTACCGCAACGTCCGCGCCGACCCCCGCGTCACGGTCGAGGTCGGGACGGAGACCTTCGACGGCGTCGCGCTCCCGGTCGAGGGGGAGGAGCGCGACCGGCTGTACGCGCGGCAGGGCGAACTCGTCCCCGCCTACGCCGATTACCAGCGCAACACGTCCCGCGTCATCCCGGTCGTCGCCCTGCACCGCGCCCGCCTGGACGGGCGGGCGTGGGCCATCGGCGACGAACTGGTGCAGATCCACAACGACCTGCGCGCGCAGCTCGCCGGCCTCCGCGACGCCGTCCTCGCGTCCCTCGACGGGCGTCCCGCTCCGCTGCCCGACCTGCGGGGACAGCTGCGCGAGCACTGCGTGTCGGTGTGCGACGTGCTCGGCGAGCACCACGACAACGAGGAGGGCCGCGCGTTCCCGCGCCTGGAGGCGCAGTTCCCCGGCCTCGCGCCGGTCATCGAGCGGCTCCGCCGCGAGCACGTCGAGGTGACCGGCGCCCGCAAGGAGCTCCAGGCCATGGTGGACGACCTCGGCTCCGCCGACCCCGGCCGTGTGCGCGCGGAACTCGACCGGATCACCGCCGAGCTGGACGCGCACTTCGCCTACGAGGAGGAGCAGCTCGGCGCCGTACTCAACGCCGTCGGCCCGATCTGGCGCACCGGCCCGCACCGCTCGTAACGGAGGCTACCGCCCGTAACGGAGGCTACCGCTCCTAACGGAGGCTAGGGCGCGGGCAGGACGCTCTCGTCGAGGGCGCCGCAGTCGACGGCGCGGCGGAGCCGGTCGGTGAGCGCGCGGATCGTGGCGGGCTCGTCCAGCACCCCGCCGGTCGCGGCCTGCTCGTGCCAGGCGCGGACCCGGCCGATCACCTCGTCGGCGCCGGTCAGGTGGAAGGCGTACACGGCGGCGTAGCGGCTCGGCAGGTGCGCGGGATGCAGGTCCCAGCCCTGGTAGAAGCCGTGCCGCAGGGAGTGGCCGACCTGCGCGGCGTGCGCCTGCCAGGTCGCGTTCACCTCGTCCGGGCCGTCGTTGCGCGGGATCACGTTCGACGAGCCGTCCGAGAGCCGGACGCCGGTGCCGGCGAACGCGACCTGCATGACGTGCCGCGCGAAGTCGCAGGCGGGATGGTCGAGGCGCTGCTCCTCCGGCGGCAGCCCGAGCGCGGCGGTGTAGTCGAACACGCCGAAGTGCGCGGCGGTGAGCCGGCCGCCGGCGGCGGCCGCGATGCCGGGCAGCCCGATCCGGCCGTCCGGGGTGAAGATCGCCTCGGTGGTCTCCACCTGCACCTCGAAGCGCAGGATGCCGGACGGCAGGCCGAGCGCGGTCTCCAGCCGGTCGAGGTACTCGACGAACAGCGCGACGTGGTCGGCCGCGACGACCTTGGGGAAGGTGATGGTGAACCCGCCGGGCAGCCGGCCGAGCCGGTCGCGCAGCGCGGTGAGGAACCCGTCGAGGGTGCGCATCGCGCGGTCGTGGCCGCCGTCGGCGAACGACTTGACCCGCACGCCCCAGTAGTGCGGCAGCCCCTTGACCTGGTAGGCGGCGGCGACGGCCTCGACGACCTGGGCGATGTGCGCGTCCTCCTCGTCGTCGGGGCGCACCCCGTAGCCGTCCTCGAAGTCGATCCGCACGTCCTCGATCGGCTCGCGGGCGAGCTTGGCGGCGACCCGCTCGCGGACCGGGCCGGCGAGTTCCGGGTCGAGCCCGAACGCGGCGCCGAACGACCCGGCGCCGGGGGTGTGGGTGTTCAGCAGGCGCAGCGCCTCCGCGCCGAAGTCGGCGGGCGTCGAGCGGGAGAACCGGTCGGCCGGGACGTAGACCGTGTGCACCGGCTGGCGGCCGTCGGCGCCGCCGGGGAAGCGCTCGCGGTGCTCGTCGCGGACGGCGGCGATGCGCGCGGACAGGTCGTCGAACGAGGAGACGCTGAGGTTCACCCCGCCATGATCCCCCAAGATCCGGGCGATTGTCAGGAGGCGCCCGTTCCGGCCGGAGACCCGGACCGGTTCCTCCCGATTGGGGCTACTATAACTAGCCGGGCGGCAAGTAAGTGGGTTCCCGTGTCGCGGGACCTCAGGGGAAGGTGACCATGACCGAACACGGGACGGCCGAGCGCCCGGCGCTCAGCACCCGGCAGATCTACATCGCCATCTTCGGGCTGATGCTCGGGATGTTCCTGGCGATGCTCGACAACCTGATCGTCGGCACCGCGCTGCCCACGATCGTCGGCGACCTCGGCGGGCTGGAGCACCTGTCGTGGGTGGTGACGGCGTACACGCTCGCCACCGCCGCCGCCACCCCCATCTGGGGCAAGCTCGGCGACCTGTACGGCCGCAAGGGCATGTTCATGACCTCGATCGTGGTGTTCCTCGCCGGGTCGATGCTGTCCGGGCTGTCGCAGAACATGGGCGAGCTGATCGGCTTCCGCGCGCTGCAGGGCCTCGGCGCCGGCGGCCTGATGGTCGGCGCCATGTCGATCATCGGCGACCTGGTGCCGCCCCGCGAGCGGGGCCGCTTCCAGGGGCTGATCGGCGCGATGATGCCCGTCGCGTTCGTCGGCGGGCCGCTGCTCGGCGGCTTCCTCACCGACCACCTCAGCTGGCGCTGGGCGTTCTACGTCAACGTCCCGATCGGCGCGGTCGCGCTCCTGGTCATCGCGTTCGGGATGCGGCTGCACACCACCCGCATCAAGGCCCGCATCGACTACGTCGGCGCGACCCTGCTGACCGTCGGGATCGTGTGCGTCACGCTGGTCGCGAGCTGGGGCGGCTCGCAGTACCCGTGGGCGTCCGCGCGGATCATCGCGCTCGCCGTCGTCGGCGTCGTCGCCCTCGTGGTCTTCGTGTTCGCCGAGAACCGGGTGCCCGAGCCGATCCTGCCGCCGCGGCTGTTCCGCAGCCGCAACTTCACCGCGGCGCAGATCCTCAGCTTCATGGTCGGCGCCGCGATGTTCGGCGCGGTGAACTACCTGCCGCTGTACATGCAGACCGTCCAGGGCGCCAGCCCGACCACCAGCGGGCTGCTGCTGCTCCCGCTGATGTTCGGGATGCTCGCCACGATGCTGATCAGTGGGCAGCTCATCACCCGCACCGGCCGCTACCGGCACTTCCCGATCATCGGCGGCGCGGTGCTGACCGGCGGGATGCTGCTCCTGCTGATGCTGGAGGTGAGCACCAGCACGCTCACCAGCTCGTTCCTGACCATGGGCGTCGGCCTCGGGATGGGCCTGATCATGCAGAACACGATGCTGGTCACGCAGAACAGCGTCGAGCTGCGCGACATGGGATCGGCCAGCGGGTCGGTCACGCTGTTCCGCACCATCGGCGGCTCGCTCGGCGTGGCGCTCCTCGGCTCCATCTACAACAGCCGGTTCGAGGACGAGGCGGTGCGCCGGCTCGGCGCCGACGCCGGGCACAAGCTCGCCTCCGGCGGCCAGCACGTCACCCCGGACCTGCTGGAGAAGCTGCCCGCACCCGTCCGCGAGGCGTTCGAGGCGGGCGTCACCAGCGGCGTGCACGGCATCGCCATCGGCGGGACGGTGCTCGCGGCGATCGCGTTCGTCGTCGCGTGGTTCATCAAGGAGGTCCCGCTGCGCGGCAGCGGCCCCGCCGCCAAGCCGCCCGCCGACACCGTCCCCGCGACGGACGCCGGCACGGTCACCGCCGCCCCGCGCTCCTAGCGGACCCGGCGTTCACCCGCGGCGAGCCGCCGTCAAGGCCCCGGGCCTCGACGGCGGCTCGCCGCGTTTCAGCGGACTTCCTGGACGCCCCAGGAGCCGGTGAAGCGCTCGCCCGGCTTGAGGTCGACGAGGCCCTCGCCCGACGCGAACGCGTTGGGCGGGCACGTCATCGGCTCGACGCCGAGGCCCTCCCGCGGGTTCGGAGCGTTGTCGGCGGTGTAGATCTCCATCCACGGGTGCGCGTCGTCGGCCCACAGCCGGACGGTCCGGCCGTTGCCGCTGAGCGTCACCCAGGCGAGGCCGTCCTCGTCGCGGTGCACCCCGGCGAACGCGTTGTCGATCTTCCGGGCGCCGAGCAGCGGCCCGTCCCGCAGGTCGTGGTCGGTGCCGGTCACGTCGGCGTCGCCGCCGGACGGGATCATCCGGTCGTTCACCGGGACGTACCGGTCGGCGCGCAGCGTCACCGTGCACTCGTCGATCGGCACGCCGACCGTCAGGTAGGGGTGGGCGCCGTGCCCGTACGGCGCCGTCCGGGTTCCGGGGTTGGACGCCGTCATCCGGACGCGCAGCCCGTCCGCGGCGTCCAGGCTGTACTCGGCCTCCAGGTCGAGGCGGAACGGGTAGCCGGCGGTGCCGAGCAGCCGGTGCGTCAGCCGGACCCGGTCCGCGGTGTGCTCGGCGACCCGCCACGCCGCCCACCGGACGAGCCCGTGGATCGCGCAGTCGAGGTCCGGCTCCGACACGTCCAGCTGGTAGGCGGTGCCCTCGTAGCTGTACCGCCCGCGGTCGACGCGGTTCGGCCACGGGATCAGCAGGTGCCCGAACGCGGCGGGGGCCGGCTCGTCCGCGCCGTGCGACAGCACCAGCGGCCGCCCGTCGCGGGTCAGCTCGCGCAGGCTCGCGCCCGACTCGGTGATGACGGCCCGATAGGGCCCGGCGGCGATGGCGTACTGCGCTCCGGTGATCGACTCGGTCATGTCCCGGACGGTACCCCCACCCGGGCCCGCTACGCGATCTCCGCGAGGGCGTGCAGCGCCGCGCTGAACACGTTCGACGGCGGTTCGACGATCCCCGCGCCGACCTGGCCGGTCCCGGCCTCCCGCCCGGCGATCCCGGTGTCGATGACGGGCAGGATCCCGGTCCGCACGACCCGCGTCACGTCGATGCCGGCGGGCGTGCCGCGGAACGACAGCAGCGGGATCTGCAGCACCGGGTGCTCGGCGAGGGTGATCTCGTACATCCGCTGCGTCGCGGCGACCGCGTCCGGCACCTCGCCGCCGACGAACCGGACGATCGCCGGCGCGGCGGCCAGCGCGAACCCGCCCGTCCCGGCCGTCTCGGTGATCGCCGAGTCGCCGATGTCGGGGTTGGCGTCGTCCGGGCCGTACCCGCCGAGGTAGAGGCCGTCGGGCACGCCGGCCGGGCCGGTGAACCAGCGGTCGCCCGTCCCGGACACCTGGACGCCGAAGTCGGTGCCGTTGCGGGACATCGCCACGACCATGCTCGACCCCGGGACGTTCCGGGCCGCGTCCGCGCACGCCTTCGCCGCCGCCATCCCCGCGTTCAGGAAGAAGTGGTCGTTCCCGGCGGCGAACCGGAGCACCTCGGCGGCCCGGTCGCGCGGCACCTCGTCGGCGGCGGCGAGGTCCGGCGCCAGCTCCCGCAGCAGCAGCGACGTCGCCGCCCGGTTCCGGTTGTGCAGCTCGTCGCCCATCTGCAGCGCCTGCGCGATGACCGCCATCAGGTCGAGCGGGCCGTGCCGCCGCACGGCCGCCCGGAGCGCCGGGCCGAGCACCTCGCCCATCCAGGTCAGCCGCTCGATCACCTCCGGCCCGTACGCCCCGTACCGCAGCACCTTGCCGAGGCCCTCGTTCAGCGAGCAGCACGCGGTGCCGCCGTGCTCGGCGTCCTCCACGACCAGCATCCACATCGACGGGGACACCACGCCCGCCATCGGCCCGACCGCGCCGTGGTGGTGGCACGGCTCCAGGACGGCCGCGCCGCGCTCCAGCTCCCGCTCGGCGCCGCGCGGCGTCTCCGCGAGGCCCTCCAGCATCATCGCGCCGATCAGCGCGCCGCGCATCGGGCCGGACGCCCGGTCCCACTCCAGCGGCGGGCCCGCGTGCAGGAACGTTCCCTTCTCCAGGCCGAGCACGTCGCGCGCCGGCCGGACGTCCACCAGGTGCGGGCGCGCGGTCGTCATCCGCCGCACCGCCTCCGCGTTGGCGTCCGCGTGCCCGGGATCGCCGAGCACCGCCGCGAGCGCCGCCTCCGTCCCCGGCGGCGGGGGCCGCCAGTCGACCCGCTCCACCGGGACGGCCTGGTCGGCGAGCGCGTCCGCGAGCACGTCGACGCCCGCCGCGACGACCCGGGGGTCCCGGGTGAGGAGGCCGCCGAGCGGCGGCCGCACGTCCGTCATCCGGACACCCCCTCCACCAGCGCGACCGCGTGCCGCGCCGCCTGCGCGTTCGAGGCGAACACGGCGGCGCCCGCGGCCCGCAGCGCCTCCGCCTGCCGGTCGCGGTCCTGCGGGTCGGCGGGCGTCCCGCACAGCGACACCACCGCGGCGAGATCGGAGCGGTCGCGCAAGGCGGCTTCGACGGCCGGCGCCAGCGACGCGGCCGGGTCCGGTTCGGCGCCGTGGCCGAGCACCACGTCCAGCAGCAGCACGCCGCACGCCGCGTCCGCCGCCTCCCGCGCGAGGGCCTCCAGCCGCAGCGTCGGGTCGATCATCGGGTGGGCGCGGCCCCGGGTGTAGGCGTCGTCGCCGAAGTCGGTGAACCGGTGCCCGCGCGCCCCCAGGTCCCAGCCGAGCGCGTCCCGCGCGACGGCCTCGGCCTCGTCGCGCAGCGTCCCGCCCGCGAACAGGCCGCGCAGCGCCCTCCCCGCCGGCACGCGCGCAGGGCGCGGCGCTTCCCAGCACGGCCATCGCGGGACGGTCAGCCCGAGCGCCTTCAGCGCCTTCTCCACCGCCAGCGTCAGGTCGTCCTCGCCGGGCGTCGGCAACGCGAACACGACCGGCGTGTCCAGCCGCCGCGCCGCCTCCCGGATCAGGTCCGCGACCTGCGGCGCCGGCGGCTTGGACACCAGCACGATCAGCTCGGTGCCCGGGTCGGCGTCCAGCGCGGCCAGCGCCGACAGCGCGGACCGGCCGCTGACCTCCGGCGACAGGTCCCGCCCGCCGACCCCGAGGACGTGCCGGACCCCGGCGCCCGCCGCGTCCAGCAGGCACATCACCTGCTGCGCGCCCGTCCCGGACGCCGCGACCACGCCGACCGGCCCCGGCCGCACCGCGTTGGCGAACCCGAGCCCGGCGCCGCCGACGACGGCCGTCCCGCAGTCCGGCCCCATCACGATCAGCCCGCGCCGCGCCGCCGCCTCCTTCAGCGCGATCTCCTGCGCCACCGGCACGTTGTCACTGAAGATCATCACGTTGAGGCCGGCGTCGAGCGCGTCCATCGCCTCCGGGAACACGTGCGGCCCCGGCACCGACACCAGCGCGACCGACGCCTCGCCGCGCGCCGCGGCGGACGCCGTCGTGCGCGGCGCGGGCGGCGCGCCGAGGATCCCGCCGCCGTCCGGGACGCGCGCGGCCTCCCGCAGCAGGCCGTCCAGGGCCTCCCGCGCCCCGTCGAGGCCGCCGCCCTCCGCCCGGACCGCGACGACCAGGTCCGCCGGGCCGGCGTCCGCCGGCACCGCGAACCCCATCCGCGCGAGCAGCTCCAGGTTCGGTTCCGTGCCCATCGCCGTCATCGCCGACGACACGTCCGGCCGTTCCGCCAGCAGGCGGCTCACCCGCATCAGGGTGACCGAATCGCGGTAGGCCCCCCGCCGCACCTCGACCCAGTCGGCGCTCATGGCGCCCCGCGCCCGTCCCGCCGGCCCGCCGCGGGGACGGCCCCCCGCGCCCCCCGGTCCGCTTCGCTCATGCCGTGTGCTCCGCCGGGTCCACCGCCGGGCGGCGGTGGCCGGGGGACGTGAGCGCGAGGGTGGCGCGGCAGCCCGCGAGGACCCCCCACGCCAGGTCCGTGCCGGAGGTGTGGCCGATCGCCAGCAGCCGCCGGACGGCCGCGGACGGCGGCTCGTGCCCGGTGACGCAGCGCAGCACCGCGGCGATCTCCCCGCCGGCGCCGCCCGCCGCCGCGCAGTGCAGCAGCGTCGCGGCGAGCGCGGTCGTGCGGGTGCCGGCGTCCGCGGTGACGGCCGCGCCGAGCCAGTCGGCGAGCCACACCGCCGTCCCGCCCCGCTGGGCGGCGACGGCGCCGCCGACCAGCCGCAGCGACACCAGCAGCCCGCACAGGATGTCGTCGCCGCTCGGCGTCAGCCCGGGACCGAGGCCGACGATCCGCTCGGCGGCCTCGACGGCGCCCGCGAGGTCGCCCGCCGCGCAGCACTCGGCGAGCGCCAGCGGGTCGGGATGCCCGGCGAGCCCGCCGCCCGCCATCCCCGCCGCGACGAACGCGTCCTCCAGGACGGCGACGCCGCGGGCGAGCGCGGCGGGCTGGACCAGGCCGAGCGCGGGCGCCGGGTCCCACCAGCGGCGCACCCGCACGCACAGCGCCCCGGCCTCCACGCGGCCGTCGCCGACCGTGGCCTCGTCGCCCTCGCGGACGGACCGGAACGGCTGCTCGCGGCGCTCGGCGGCGACCACCACGGCGTTCGGCAGCCGGACCGCGTCGCAGGTGACGACGGCCAGCACGCGCGGCTCGGGGCCGCCGCGGGTCTCCAGGTACAGCGCGGACGGGAACACCGCGATGACCCGTGCGGCGCGCCTCGGCGGGTCGAGCAGCGGCCGCAGCGCCAGGCTCGCCGCGCCGGCGGCGGGTGGCCGCCGTCCGGGACGGGCCGGGAGCGGGATCGGGTCGCGGACGAGTGCGGTCACGGATCCTCCCGAGGCCGGTGTCGGCTGCCGCCCGGATCGCGGGCGGCCCGGCCTCCGCCGAAACGGTAGAACGGCCCTCGCACCGGACGTATGGGGAAAGCTGCCAAGGATGGTTGTCATCGTTCGTCTTTGTTGTCAGTGTTGATCAGGAACCGGTAGCGATCACGCCACACGCGGCGATGTACGCACCAAAAGGCGAGGTGACCCCTGGCATGAGTTACACCAGTGCGGACCCGGGCCCACCGGCCCTGCGGCTCGCGAGCACCGGAACACTGACCTACGGCCTGTCCGTCGGCGAGGTCCTCGGCGCCAGCACCCTGAACGGCGCCCGCCTCATCGCGGGACGGTCCGGACTCGACCGGGTCGTGCAGCGGCTCAACGTGATGGAGGTCCCCGACATCCTGTCGTGGGTCAAGCCGAACGAGCTGCTGCTGACCACCGGCTACCCCCTCCGCAACACCCCGCAGTCGCTGGACAACCTGGTCGCCGACCTGGACGAGCGCGGCCTCGCGGCCCTCGCCATCAAGCTCGGCCGCTACCTGGACTCGCTGCCCGCCGAGATGATCGCGCAGGCGGACCGGCGCGGCTTCCCGCTCATCCTGCTCCCCAACGACGTCGGCTTCGACGACATCCTGAACCAGGTCCTCACCGACATCCTGAACCGGCAGGCGGCCGTCCTCGCCCGCACCGAGGAGGTGCACCGGGCGCTGGTGCAGATCGTGCTGTGCGGCGGCGGCCTCCAGGAGGTCGTGGACGAGGTCGCGTCGCTGCTGGACGTGGCGGTCGTGGTGCTGGACGGCGAGCAGCGGGTGCTCGCGGGCGCCGGGCCGGACGAGCACGTCCAGGCGATGCGGGGCTTCGACGCTGGCCGGCACGCGGCGTGCGGGCGCGGCGGCTGCGGCATCATCGGCGCGCACGGCACCGGCGACCACCTGGTGGTGCCGGTCGTCGCGGGCGGCTTCGACCACGGCCGGATCATCGCGTTCAGCCCGGCGGGCACGCTGCGCGGCTCCGACCTCGGCATCCTGGAGCGGGCCGCGACCGTCGCGGCGCTGGTGGTGACCAAGCAGCAGGCCGTCGCGGCGGTGGAGAGCAAGTACCGCGCCGACTTCCTGCGCGACATCCTGGCGGGCCGCGCCGGCGACGACGACCGGGTCGTCGCGCACTGCGGCGGGTTCGGCTGGGATCTGGACCGCCCGGTGATGGTGGTCGTCGCGGAGCTGGACGGGCGGCCCCGCGCCGCGGCCGCCGCGACCGCCGCGACCGGTGCGGCCGGCGTGACGGTCCCGGCGCCGGCGCCGAGCCCGGAGAACGAG
>NZ_WBMR01000224.1 GCF_008923365.1 Actinomadura montaniterrae | reverse complement strand
CCAGCCGACCCCGGCTCCGCGCGCGGCGGTTCCGCGTCCGGCGGTTCCGCGTCCGGCGCGCCGGACGCCGCCGTGCCCGACGCGGGCGGCGAGCGGGTCTGGGTCTGCGCGTGCCTGCCGGTGCGCGGGCCCGGCGGCGCGATCCTCGGCGCGGCGCTGATCGTCCAGGACGAGACGGTCCGCCGCGGGGTCGAGGACGCCATCACCCGCCGCACCGAGCGGTACCGGTCGCTGGTCGAGGCGACGACCCCGGTGGTCTGGACGACCACGGCGGACGGCGCCGCCGGCGAGGACGCGCCGCACTGGCGCGCCGTCACCGGCCAGACCCCCGAGGCGTACGCGCGGGGCGGCTGGATCGCGGCCGTGCACCCGGAGGACTACGACCGCGTCGCCGCCGAGTGGCGCGACTGCATGCACGACGGCCGCGTCCTGGAGGTGGACTGCCGCGTCCTCACCGCGTCCGGCGGGCGGCGGCACTTCGAGGTGCGGGCCGTCCCGATCCGGCGGGACGGCGCCGTGATCGAGTGGGTGTGCGCCGGGACGGACGTCACCGGCCGCCGCGACGCCGAGGAGATGCGCGGCCGGCTCACCGGCCAGCTGTCGGCCGCCGCGCTGCGCACCGCCCGGCTCCAGCAGGCCACCTCGATGCTCGCCGAGGCGCTGACCGTCGGCGAGGTCGTCCGGGTCATCGTGGAGGTCGGCCAGTCCGCGGTCGGCGTCGACCACTGCACGGTCGCGCTGCTGGACGAGGGCCGGACGCGGCTCACCCCGGTCGCCCCGGCCGACGACCCTCCCGGCACGGGCACGGGCACGGACGCGGGCACGGGCACGGGCATGGACGCGGGCACCGGATCGGACGGGCCCGGCGTGTGGCCCGACACCGTCGCCGTCGCGGAGCCGACCGTGATGTCGGCGGCGGCGCGCGACGGCCGCCCGTTCGTCGCCGAGAACCCCGTCGAGCTGCGCCGGCAGCTGGGCGAGGCCGCCGCCGCGACGGAGATGCTGCGCGGCCCGGGCGAGCAGGCGTGGGTGGCGCTGCCGCTGCTGGCGGCGGGCGCGCCGATCGGCGTGCTGCGGTTCGCCTTCACCCGGACCCGGTTCCTCACCGAGGACGAGCAGGTGTTCCTGGAGGCCCTCGCCGGGCAGTGCGCGCTGGCGGTGGAGCGGGCGCTGCTGTTCGAGCGCGAGCACCGCACCGCCGAGCAGCTCCAGCGCAGCCTGCTGCCGGGCGACCTGCCGAGCTCCCCGGAGCTGCGGATGGCGGCGCGCTACGACCCGGTGACCCGGCACGTCCAGGTCGGCGGCGACTGGTACGACGTGTTCAAGCTGCCCGGCAACCGGCTCGCGGTCGTCGTCGGCGACGTGATGGGCAAGGGCGTCCTGGCCGCCGCGATCATGGGCCGGGTGCGCAACGCGCTGCGCGCGCTCGCGCTCACCGACCCGCGGCCCGCCGCCGTCCTGTCCGGGCTGGACCGGCTGTTCAGCGCCACCGAGGACGCCGAGCAGTTCACCACCGTCGCCTACCTGGTGATCGACCCGTCCACCGGCCGGGGCCTGTACACCAGCGCCGGGCATCCGCCGCCGCTGCTGCTGCCCGCGGGCGGGCCGGCGGGGCTCAGCGACGTCGAGGCGGGCACCCCGCTCGGCTGGCCGAGCCACCGGCAGCAGGCGAGCTTCTCGCTGTCGCCCGGCGACACCGTCGTGCTGTACTCCGACGGCCTGGTGGAGAACCGCCGGCGCGGCGTCGACACCGGCCTGAGCGACCTGGTCGCGGCCGCCGCGGAGCTGCCGCCGGACGCCGCCGCCGACCCGCGCCGGGTCGTCGACCACCTGGTCGCCCGGCTGCTCGCGGGGTACGAGCAGTCCGACGACGTGACGCTGCTCGCACTGCATGTTCCGGCACCGGGGGAGTAGGGGACCCCGGTACGCCGGGTACGACCCTGCGGGGGAGGCACCATGGAAATCGAGATGATCGTCGAGATCCCGCGGGGATCGCGCAACAAGTACGAGATGGACCACCGGCTCGGGCGCATCCGCCTGGACCGGATGCTGTTCACCTCCACGCAGTACCCGGTGGACTACGGCTACATCCCCGACACGCTCGCCGAGGACGGCGACCCGCTGGACGCGATGGTGCTGCTGGAGGAGCCGACGTTCCCGGGCTGCCAGGTGTCGGTCCGCAGCGTCGGGGTGTTCTGGATGCACGACGGCGGCGAGCCCGACGCCAAGATCCTCACGGTGCCGGCGCGGGACGTCCGCTACGCCTCGATCAACGACCTGTGCGACGTGCCGAAGTACTTCCTCGACGAGATCGCGCACTTCTTCGACATCTACAAGAACCTGGAACCCGGCAAGGACACCGACGTGCGCGGCTGGCAGGAGCGCGACGTCGCCGACCGGGAGATCGGCCAGTCCATCGAGCGCGCCGCGGACGCCCACCTCGCCCGCACCCGCTAGCCGTCCCGGGCGTTGCGCTCCGGTGCCCGCTGCCGGTGCCCGGTGCCGCGGTGCCGCGGTGCCCGGTGCTCGGCGGGATGTCCGGCGGCGGTTCCCGGCGGGGGGTGTCCGGCGGCGGCGGGCCGCGGTTATGTCACGATCCGGGCGAGTGTCCCGTCCTCGGTGGTGAGGGCGGGCGCGCGTGCCCGGCCGTGAAAGGCTGAACGATCATGTCTGATGTCTTCGAGGAGCACCGCAACCTGCTGTTCGCGGTCGCCTACCGGATGCTCGGCACCGCCGCGGACGCCGAGGACGCCGTCCAGGACGCGTGGCTGCGCTGGTCCGCCGCGGACCGCTCGGACGTCCAGGACCCCAAGGCCTACCTCGTCCGGATCACCACGAACGTGGCGCTGGACCGGCTGCGGTCGGCCCGGGCGCAGCGCGAGACCTACATCGGCCCGTGGCTGCCCGAGCCGATGCTGACCTCGCCGGACGTCGCGGCGGAGGGCGCCGAGCTGGCCGAGTCGGTGTCGATGGCGATGCTGGTCGTGCTGGAGACCCTCAGCCCGCTGGAGCGCGCCGTGTTCGTGCTGAAGGAGGTGTTCGGCTACCCGTACGCGGAGATCGCGCGGGCGCTGGACCGCACGGAGACGTCGGTGCGGCAGCTCGGCACCCGGGCGCGCAAGCACGTGGAGGCGCGCCGTCCCCGGTTCGAGGCGGGCGGCGCCGAGCGGCGCGCCGCGACCGAGCGGTTCCTCGACGCGGTCGTCGGCGGCGACATCAACCGGCTCATGGAGACCCTCGCCCCGGACGTGACGCTGTGGACCGACGGCGGCGGCAAGGTCCGCGCGCCGCGCAAGATCGTGCACGGCGCCGACCTCATCGCCCGGTTCTTCGCGGGCATCGTCGACCGCCCGTACGAGGGCGTCGACCCGGGCGACTGGCTGCTGCGGCGGGTCGAGATCAACGGCGGGCCCGCGGTGGTCGTGTCGGGCCCGGACGGGCCGATCAGCGTGATCAGCGCCACCGTCGGCGACGACGGGCGCGTCCGGGACATCCAGCTGGTGGCGAACCCGGACAAGCTCCGCGCGATCGCGGAGGGCCGCACGCTGCCGATGTGACGGGCTAGCGGTCGGCGCCGCGGCGCCTGCCGCCGAACATCCTCGGCGGCGGGCCCGCGGTGGTCGCGGGGGTCGGCACCGGGCGCACCGTCGCGTACGCCTCCGGGGCCGGGTCGTCCGCCGCGTCCACGGGGGTGAGCCGGACGATCCACGACTCGGCGGCCCAGGTCTCCACCTGCCCCTCGTGGCCGCGGGCGTTCAGCCGCTCCTTGGCCAGCAGCGGCGTGACCTCGTCCCACAGCTCGCCGCCGGGCTCGACCTGCGCGCAGTCGGCGGTGAACGCGACGAGCCGGCCGCCCTTGTCCTTGCTGCGCAGGATGACGGTGACCCGGTCGGCCTCGGGGAGGCCCGGCAGGGGCTGCTCGCCCTCGCCGCCGGTCAGCACGTACGCCGACCCGTCGTGCCAGACGTGCCAGGCGGCGCGCGGCTGCGGCAGCCCGGGCAGGTCGAGCCAGAGCAGTCCCGACTTCTTCGCCGCCTCTTCGACCAGCGCGCGGTTCAGCTCACCCACGCCGAAAGCGTCTCACACCCGGTGGATAGCATCCGGCTCATGCGGTCTCGACGTACCACCCTCGCGGTCCCCGGCAGCAATCCCCGCTTCATCGAGAAGGCGCAGGGGCTCCCGGCCGACGAGATCTTCCTGGACCTGGAGGACGCCGTCGCGCCGTCGGCGAAGGAGGGCGCGCGCAAGACCGTCGTCGCCGCGCTCAACGACGGCGACTGGACGGGCAAGACCCGCGTGGTGCGGATCAACGACCTGGAGACGCACTGGGCGTACCGGGACGTGATCGAGGTCGTCGAGGGCGCGGGCGCGAACCTCGACGCGATCATGCTGCCGAAGGCGTCGGACGCCACGCACGTCCAGTGGCTCGACCGGCTCCTCACCCAGATCGAGAAGGCCACGGGCCTCGAGCCGGGCCGCATCGGCATCGAGGCGCAGATCGAGGACGCCAAGGGCATGGTGAACGTCGACGCGATCGCCGCGTCGTCGCCGCGGCTGGAGGCGCTGGTGTTCGGCCCCGGCGACCTGATGGCCTCGATCAACATGCGGACGCTGGTGGTCGGGGAGCAGCCGCCCGGCTACACCGAGGGCGACGCCTACCACTACATCCTCATGCGGATCCTGATGGCCGCGCGCGCCAACGACCTGCAGGCGATCGACGGGCCGTACTTCAACGTCCGGGACGTGGACGCGTTCACCCGGGTCGCGAAGCGCTCGGCGGCGCTCGGGTTCGACGGCAAGTGGGTGCTGCACCCGGCGCAGATCGACGCGGGGAACGCGGTGTTCTCCCCGTCGCAGGAGGACTACGACCACGCCGAGCTGATCCTGGACGCCTACGAGCACTACGTGACCGTCGAGGGACGTGGCGCCGCGACGCTCGGAGACGAGATGATCGACGAGGCGTCCCGGAAGATGGCGTTGGTCGTCGCCGCCAAGGGGCGCGCCGCCGGGATGGCCCGGACCAAGCGCTTCGACGCCCCGGCGACCTGACGGGACGTACCATTCGTCCCACATGGGGACATCGTCGCGGGGAGAGGACCAGGTGCCGATGGCAGGGGACGAGAACGGCTGGGCCCCGCTCGATCCCGGCATGTCGGACACGCCCGACCATGGGCCGCTGCCCGAACCCGCCATGCCCCATCCCGCCATGCCCCAGCCGCCCGGACCGCCCGGACCGCCCGGACCGCCCGGACCGCCCGGACCGCCCGGACCGCCCGGACCGATCGCGGCTCGGCCGGCGCCGGCCGGCTGGACGTGGCCCGCCGGCCAGGACGTCCCACCGTCCCACCCGGTGGCCCAGCCCTACCCGGGCCAGTACGGCACGCCGCCGCCACCGCCCTACGGCGCTCCGTACGCCGCGCCCTACGGCCCCTACGCCCCGCAGGCGTTCACCGGGTACGGGCCGCCGCGGCCGAAGGGCCCGTGGACGGCCGGCCCTCCGCCCGGAACCCCGTTCCACCGGATGGCGCGGACGCCGCTGCACCGCTGGTGGCGGCCGCTCGCCGGCAGCGCGGCGATCATCGTCGCGGGCATGGCGCTGATGATCGGCATGCTGGTCGTCGCGATCGTCATCCGGGTCATCGCGACCGGCGACGCGCCCGACACCGGGAACGGCTCGGACACGATCCTCGGGAACTCGACCGCGGACCTGGCGTTCAACCTGGCCGCCATCGCGGTCCTCCTGCCGGTGGCGCTGCTCGCCGCGTGGCTGCTGCAGCGGCGCAGGCCCGGCACCCTCGCGTCCGTCGCCGGCCGGGTCCGCTGGCGCTGGCTGCTCACCTGCTGCGGCCTCGCCGTCGGGTTCTGCGTGCTGTCGTACGGGTCGTCGATCGTCGCGAGCGCGTTCCTCCCGGACGACTCGTCCGGCGGCGAGCACTGGGTCGGCTGGGGCCGGTTCGTCCCCGCGGCCATCGTGATCATCCTGCTGGTGCCGCTCCAGTCGTCGGCGGAGGAGGTCGTGTTCCGCGGCTGGCTGCTGCAGGCCGTCGGCGCCTGCACGCTGGAGACCCGCACCGGACGGGTCGGGCGCGCCTTCAGCGCCGTCTTCCGCACCCCCTGGCCCGGGATCATCGTCGGCTCCGCCGCGTTCACGTCCCTGCACGGCTACACCGGCTGGGGCATCCTCGACATCTTCGTGTTCGGCGCGGTCGCCGCCTGGCTCGCGACGCGGACGGGCGGGCTCGAATCCGGCATCGCGCTGCACGTGTTCAACAACCTGCTGGCGTTCCTCGGCCCCGCCGCCGTCGGACAGCTGGACATCGAGCAGGGGTCCGTGCCGTGGCAGGCCGTCGCCGCCGACGTCGTGCCGATGCTGCTGTACGCGGCCGTCGTCGTGTGGCTGGCGCGCCGCAAGAAGATCCAGACCGTCACGCCCGGCCCGGCCGGCGACGCCGGACCCGACGCGCTCCCGCAGGACCCCGAGCCCGCGTTCGTCTCACGGCCCCAGTAGCCCCCACGACTCCAGGGCTTCGACCAGGCCGTCCGTCAGGGGGAGCTCGCGCAGCTCCGCCGGGGCGACCCAGCGGGCGTCGGCCGCGTCGTCCCCGGCCCGCAGGACGCCGCCGACCACCCGGGCCTCGTAGTCGTGGATCTCGTAGACGACCCCTCCGGGACCGGGACGGTCCACCGACCCGGCGAGCGCGCCCGCCACCACGTCCAAGCCCGTCTCCTCCTTCAGCTCCCGGACCACCGCGGCGGCGTCGTCCTCGCCCGGCTCGACCCGCCCGCCCGGCACCGACCACAGCCCCGCGCCCGGCGGCCGGCCGCGCCTCACCAGCAACAACCGCCCGCTTCCGTCCCGCACGATCCCGCCGACGCAGCGCACCCTCATGTCACCATTTTGACGCGCCTTGCCCGGTCCGCTACCTCGGGGAACTTGACGGCGCGGGGAACCGGCGCGCAGGGTGGGTAATCATGAGGGCGGAGCCCACATGCCCGCGATGCGCGGGTCCCCTGAGCGCGCCGGGCCTCTGGTCGAGCGACTGGAGCTGCGGCGTGCACGGCGCCGTACTGCCCCGCCAGCCGTCCAAGCGCCCCGGCCCGGACGGGCTGGCGGCGGTGCTCCGGGACACGAGGGTCCCGGTCTGGACGCCCTGGCCCCTTCCGCCGGCCTGGCTCGTCACCGGCTTCTGCAGCGTGGGCGACGAGCGATCGGGCGCCCGCGCGACGGCCGTCGCGCTGTCCGGGCCGGGCCTCCTCAGCGGCCCGGCCGACATGGTGCTGATCGCCGAGGAGCCCGGCATCGGGCTCGGCGGCCACTACGCCGGGCTGGACGGCGGCGACCCCGGCCCGGGGTTCGACGGCAGCCCGCCCGACGCCAAGATCGACATCAGCGGGCCCGCCGCGACCTGCGGGCACTCGGTGCCGATGTGGGCGGTCGGCACCAGGGCGGACCGGGCCGTCTACGTCGGCGAGGCGATGGGCGACTGGCTGTGGGCGGTGCTGTGGCCCGCCGAGGCGGGCGTGCTGATGCTGGAACGCCAGAACCTCCTCGACCTGCGCGAACCCGGCATGGACCTCGACCTGCCCTACGGCGCCTACAGCCCGCGGCTCGACGAGTAGGCGAACGGCCGTCGCCGGCGGCTGTTAGAAAGGGGCGCATGCGCATCGACCTGCACAGCCACAGCGACGCCTCCGACGGGACGCGCCCGCCGTCCGAGGTGGTCCGGCGGGCCCGCGCGAACGGCGTGGACGTCCTCGCCCTCACCGACCACGACACCGTCGCCGGCTGGGACGAGGCCGCCGCCGCGCTGCCGGACGGGCTGACGCTCGTCCCCGGCGTCGAGCTGTCGTGCAAGCAGGACGGGCGCAGCCTGCACCTGCTCGGGTACCTGTTCGACCCGTCCGAGCCCGTCCTCGCCGCCGAGCTGGCCCGGATCCGCGACGACCGCGTCATCAGGGCACGGACGATGGTGGAGCGGCTGCGGGAGCTCGGCGCGGACGTGACCTGGGAGCGGGTCCGCGAACTCGCGCGCGGCGAGGCGGTCGGCCGCCCGCACATCGCGCAGGCCATGGTCGAGGCGGGCGTCGTCGCGTCCCCGGACGAGGCGTTCACCCTGGACTGGATCGCCGAAGGCGGCCGCGCGCACGCCGACCGGTACGCGCTCGACCCGCGGCGGGCGGTCCGGCTCGTCCGGGTCGCGGGCGGGGTGTGCGTGCTCGCCCACCCGCGGACCCGGCGCGGCGGCTACGTCTTCTCCGACGAGGTGATCGCGGGCCTCGCCGCGGCCGGGCTCGCCGGGATCGAGGTCGACCACCCCGACCAGGACGCGGGGGAGCGCGCCGCGCTGCGCGGCCTCGCCCGCGACCTCGGCCTGGCCGCCACCGGCTCCAGCGACGACCACGGCGCGCTGACCGGCGACCGGCTCGGCGCGGAGACCACCGCGCCGGACGCCTACGCCGCCCTCGTCGCCGCGTCCACCGGCACCGGCGTCGTGTCCTCGGGCGCGGAAGCGGTGTCCTCGGGCGCTGATGCGGTGTCCTCCGGTGCTGACGCGGTGCGGCCCGGACCCGTCCCGGAAGCACGGTAGGGTGCCAGCGTGGACGCGCGCATCGAACAGGTGACGACGTCGGGGAAGCTCACCCTCGACGACACCGAGTACGACGTCGAGAACAACACCTACATCGTCGGCGACGACGACGAGGTCATCGTGATCGACCCGGCCTTCGACGCCGACGCCATCCTCAAGGAGGTCGGCGAACGCGAGGTCATGGCCGTCCTGCTCACGGACGGCAACGAGCACCGCCTCGAGGTGGTGCTCGAGGTGGCCGCCGCCGGCGAGGAGGACGAGGAGAACTGGGCCCCGATCGCGCTGCACCGCGGCGACCGGGTGCTGTGGCGGGACTACTTCGGCCGCCTCGCCCGCGAGGAGAAGGACGAGGACGACGCCAAGGCGCTGCGCTCCCTCGAACCGGACATCTGGCTGGAGGACGGCGGCGTCTTCGAGATCGCCGACGCCCAGCTGGAGGTGCTGCACACCCCCGGCCACACGCCCGGCAGCGTCAGCGTCATCAGCGAGCAGCTCGGCGTGCTGTTCTCCGGCGACACCCTGCACCGCGGCCGCCCCGGCTCGATCGGCGGCGTGTACGACGAGCTCGGCAAGCAGCTGAACTCGATCGGCGCGCTGCTCACCCCGCTGCCGAAGGACCTGCGGGTCCTGCCCGGCCAGGGCGAGGAGACGACGGTCGGCGACGAGGACGCCCGCTGGGAGACGTGGGGTTCGCTGGCCCGCGAGCAGGACGACGACTGATCCGGTGTCCGGGGGCGAGCAGCTGGGCTTCGACGGCATGCCCCAGCGGCTCTACGCGTGCACGCCGTCCCGGCTGAACACCTGGCTGGACTGCCCGCGCCGGTACCGGATGACGTACCTGGACCGTCCGATGCCGCCGAAGGGCCCGCCGTGGGCGCACAACAGCGTCGGCGCGGCCGTGCACAACGCGCTGGCCGGCTGGTGGCGGCTGCCGCCCGCCGAGCGGACCCCCGAGGCCGCCGGCAGCCTGCTGGTGCGCGGCTGGCTGACGGACGGGTTCCGGGACGAGGCGCAGTCCGCGCGGTGGCGCGAGCGCGCCCGCGAGATGACCGAGCGGTACGCGGCGGGCCTCGACCCGGCGGACGAGCCGGCCGGCGTGGAGCGCACCGTCGCGGCCCGCACCGACCGCATCGCCGTGTCCGGCCGCATCGACCGGCTCGACGCGCGCGGCTCCGAGCTGGTCGTCGTCGACTACAAGACGGGCCGGTACGTCCAGACCGCCGACGACGCGCGCGGCTCGCTCGCGCTGGCGATCTACGCGGTGGCCGCGTCGCGCGTGCTGCGCCGCCCGTGCCACCGCGTCGAGCTGCACCATCTGCCGTCGGGCGAGGTGGCGGTGTGGGAGCACACCGACGAGTCGCTGCGGCGGCACATCAGGCGGGCCGAGCAGATCGCCGCCGAGGCGTCCGCCGCCGACGACGCGTACCGGGCCCGCGTCCCGGCCCCGCGCCGCGGGGAGGCCCGTACCCGGGTCGCGGCGGCGCCGGGCCGCGATGCCGCGCCGCCGGTCGACCACGCCCCGTTCGACGAGCAGTTCCCGGCGCGTCCCGGCCGGTTGTGCTCGTGGTGCGACTTCGCCCGCCACTGCCCCGAAGGCCGCGAAGCCGCCCCCCGCAAGGAGCCGTGGGCGGCTCTCCCCGACGAAGCCTGACGGGTCAGGCGGCGGTGAGGGCTCGCCGGGTCGGCCAGCGACGTGGGTCGCGGAGGCCGTAGAGGCCCTTGCTGACGTCGTAGCCTTCGGCGGCGAGGTTCTGCCGGGCGCGTTCGAGCATGTCGCGGGTGGGCTTGGCGAACGCGTAGTCGTGCAGCTTCTCCGGCACCGAGTTCATCGCGAGGCGGAACGAGCGGAGCGCGGCGGTGACGGCGGGCTGCGGGACCTCCGGGAGCGCCCCGTACATCTTGCGGGCCCAGTCGGGCAGCGAGTAGTAGCAGAGCGCGCCGAACGGGAAGTAGCCCGGCTTGCCGGGGGCGAGGAACTTCAGGTTCTCCGGCATGGTCGGCCACATCAGGAACCTGACGGTCGCCGCCGCCTCCTCGGTGACGCGCAGGTGCGGGCGCATGCTCGCGAGGTACCGCTCCATCTCGGCGACGCTGCCGGGGACGTCCTCGGGGTGGAGGCCGACGTAGGCGGCGGTGTGGCGCTGCTCGTCCAGGTACTGGTCGGCCATCGCGTCGGTGAGCAGCAGGCCGGCGCGGCGCGCGACCTGGAGGTAGGAGTACACCTCGGCGCAGTGTACCCAGAGCAGCAGCTCGGGCTGGTCGAGGCGCTCCTTCTTGCCGGTGTCGTGGTTGAGGATCCGCAGGCTGCGGTGGATGTCGCGGACCTTGCGGGCCAGCGCGTCGATCTCCTCGTGCGTGCCGAACGTGGCGACACCGACGAAGTCGGCGGTGCGCTGGAGGCGGCCGAACGGGTCCTCCTGGAAGTTGGAGTTCTGCCAGACGCCCCACATGGCCATCGGGTGCAGGGCCTGCAGCATGAGGCTGCGCACCCCGCCGACCCACATGGACCGGTCGATGTGGACGCGCCAGGTCACGCTCTCGGGGGGCTGGACGGTCGCGGTCATTCCCACCTCACCAGACGTCGTGCGACAAACTGATGTAAGTGTCTCATTACCTGGCCATGGCCGCGACACCGGGCCCGGCGCGCCGCCGGTCCCGGCTCGTCCTGGCCGCGATATGCCCTGGTCAGCCCTTGATCTGCGTCCAGGCCTGGGTCCAGCGCTCGTAGTCGACGCAGTCGTTGCCGCGGTCGTCGCCGCAGTCCTTCACGGGGGTGCGCCAGAACGCCAGCCGCTTGTAGAAGTCCGGATCGCCGACGTGGTACGTCGAGCAGAAGCCCTTCGCGGTGTAGGCGCACGCCTTCGGGTTGGCCGGCGCCTCACCGAAGTACTGCGCGACCTGCGCCTGCACCTTCGGCCTGGTGATCCAGTTCATCCACTGGTACATGCACCCCGGATGCTGCGCCTTCGACGAGATCATCCACGTGTCGGACCAGCCGGTGGCGCCCTCGGTCGGGATCGTCGTCGCGACCGGCGACCGCTGGTCCATCGCCAGGTTCGCGGTCACCTGCCACGCGGTGCCCGCGTAGTTGTCGGCGCTCTTGAACGACTGCAGCTCGTCGAGGTAGTTCGCCCAGTACTGGTTGACGTTCGGCCGCTGCTGCTTCAGCAGGTCGATCGCCGCATTGAACTGCTTGTCGTCCAGCTCGTACACGTTCTTGATCTTCAAGTCGGGGCGGTGCGCCTTCAGGTACAGCGCGGCGTCGGCGATGTAGATGGGCGAGTCGTAGGCGACGACGTGCCCCGACGCGGGGGAGTCCTTCTTCCACACCACGTCCCAGGACGTCGGGCGCTGCGCCAGCTTGTCCGTGCGGTACATCAGCATGTTGGCGCCGTAGCCGTGCGGGACGCCGTACATCTGCCCGCCCACCGAGTTGTACGGCTGGTTCTTCAGGAACCCGGCGATGTCGCCGTACCCGCTGAGCAGCCGCGTGTTGACGGGCGCGACCGTCCCGCCGTAGATGAGCCGCAGCGACGCGTCGCCGGACGCGGACACGCCGTCGTACCTGCCGGTCCGCATCAGCGCGACCATCGAGTCGGACGTGTCGGCGACCTTCGCCTCGACCCGGCAGCCCGTCGCCTTGGTGAACGGCGTGACCCAGTCGATCTTCGGGTCGTTCGAGCCGTTCTCCGCGTAGCCCGCCCAGACGACCAGGTCGAGCCGGCCCTCCGAGGCGCCGATCTCCTGCTGCATCGGGATGTCGGGCGGCGGCGCCGTGCCGGACGAGCCGCCGCCGCACCCGGCGGTCAGCGCGGCCACGGTCAGCACGGCGGCGGCCGGCGCGGCCGCCGCGCGCGGGCGCCGCGCCCGGTACGCGCGGTTCGGGGTGTTCGCCATCACGCTGAGAGATCGTAGGGCTATTTTTGGTCACGTGCGCACACAAAATGTGATGATCTGGAAACTGTCGACACACGGCGCGGGATCGTCCTAGGCTTCCGTGCGTTCCGCGCAAACCCGTCGGTTCTGCTGAAACCGCCTGTCGGCCCCTCATCCCCCCGAAGCGAAAGTCGTCATCGAAGTGCCAAAACGAGGCCGCTCCCCGGACCCCGCCGCCGGCCACCGTCGGGTACCCAAGGCGTCGCGGTTCCGCTCCATCCGGTTCAAGGTCGTCCTGATGGTGACCGTCTCGGTCGTCTCGCTCGGCGTGCTCTGGGCCTTCGCCGCGAGCATCGCGCTCGGCCAGGGCCTGAACCTCCGGCACGTCGAGACCGTCCAGGACCATTTCGGCTACCCGTCCGGCGCGCTCGGCAGCGCCCTGCAGAACGAGCGCCGGCTGTCGCTGGTGTACCTCGGCAGTCGCACCGACGGCGACCGCGCCGCGATGGAGTCCGGCCGGCTCGTCACCGACCGGCAGGCCGAGCTGTTCCGCCGCCTCGTGCAGGACCGCGGCGCCCGCGACGCCGCGCCCCCGCAGGCCCGCCGGCTCGCCGACCGCATCGGCGGCGAGCTCGCCGCCCTCGGCACCGGACGGCGCGCCATCGACGCCGGCGCCACCGGCCGCGCCAAGGCGTTCGCCGACTACACCGCGCTGCTGTCGGACGTCGGGTCGCTGCAGGGCTCCCTCGCCACCCTCGACAACTCCGAGGTCGCCAAGGACGCCCGCAACGAGGCGTCGCTGTCGCGGGCCCGCGAGACCCTCGCCGAGGAGGACGCCGTCCTCGCCGGCGCGCTCGCCGCCGGGCGGATGACGCCCGCCGAGCACGCCCAGTTCGTCAAGCTCGTCGGCACCCAGCGGTCCCTGTACGGGTTCGCCTCGTCCGAGCTGCGCGCCGCCGACCAGGCCTACTACCAGCGCGTCACCGGCATGCCGGAGTACACCCGGCTCCGCGCGCTGGAGGACCGGTTCGTCGCGTCCCGCGCGCTCGTCCGGCCGTCCACCGACTCCGGGACGCTGTGGAAGACCACCGCCGACTCCAACCTCACCCGGCTGCGCGGCCTGGAGCTGTCGGTGGCCGCGGGCGCCGAGCAGCGCGCCAAGCCGATCTCCGACGGCATCATCACCCGGGTCGTGCTGGCCGGCGCCCTCGGCCTCCTCGCCGTCGTCGCGTCCCTGGTCATCGCGGTGTGGGTGGCCCGGTCCGTCATCCGCGAGCTGGCCCGGCTGCGCCGCGAGGCGATCGACCTCGCCGACGTCCGGCTGCCCGGCGTGATCCGCCGGCTGCGCCGCGGCGAGGAGGTCGACGTGGCCGCCGAGGCGCCGCCGCTGGCGTTCGGCACCCGCGAGATCGACCAGGTCGGCGAGGCGTTCAACGCCGCCCGCCGCACCGCGATCCAGGGCGCGGTCGAGGAGGCGACGCTGCGCCGCAACGTCAGCGACGTCTTCGTCAACCTCGCCCGCCGCAGCCAGACGCTGCTGCACCGCCAGCTCAAGCTGCTCGACTCGATGGAGCGCCGCATCGAGGTCCCCGACGACCTGGAGGACCTGTTCCGCGTCGACCACCTCGCCACCCGCATGCGCCGGCACGCCGAGGGCCTCATCATCCTGTCCGGGCAGGCGCCCGGCCGCGGCTGGCGCAGCCCCGTCGCGATCGTCGACGTCGCCCGCGCCGCCGCGTCCGAGGTCGAGGACTACACCCGGGTCAACGTCGCGCCGATGACCCGCGCCGCGATCGTCGGGCCCGCCGTCGCCGACGTCATCCACCTGCTCGCCGAGCTGATCGAGAACGCGACCGCGTTCTCCCCGCCGCACACCACCGTGCAGGTGCACGGGCAGGCCGTCTCGCACGGCTTCACCCTGGAGGTCGAGGACCGCGGCCTCAGCATGGACGAGCCGAGCCTCGCGGCGGCCAACGAGCGGCTCGCCAGCGGCGGCGAGTTCGACCTGTCCGACGCCTCGCAGCTCGGCCTGTTCGTCGTCGGCCGGCTCGCCCGCCGGCACGGCGTCAAGGTCACCCTGCGCACCTCCCCGTACGGCGGCATGACCGCGATCGTGCTGCTGCCCGAGGACCTCGTCGTCCGCGCCGACACCGACGCGCTGGAGGCGCCGCCCGCGCTCACCACCCGCCGCGCCGAGGACGCCCTCGTCCCGGTCGGCGCCGTCGTCGGCGGCCGCCGCCCGGACGTGCCCGCCGACGAGGAGCCCGGCGGCGCCGTGCTGCGCCTCCCCGCCGGGCGGCAC
>NZ_WBMR01000223.1 GCF_008923365.1 Actinomadura montaniterrae | reverse complement strand
GGTCGTCCCGGTGGCGGCGGCTTCGGCCCCCGTCCGGGCGGCGGCGGTCGCGGTCGCGGCGGCACGCAGGGCGCGTTCGGCCGTCCCGGCGGGCGTCCCGCGCGCGGCCGCAAGTCGAAGCGGGCGCGCCGTCAAGAGTTCGAGAACATGCAGGCGCCCGCCGTCGGCGGCGTCTCGGCTCCGCGCGGCAACGGCAAGACCATCCGGCTGCCGCAGGGCGCGTCGCTGACCGACTTCGCCGAGAAGATCGGCGCCAACCCGGCGTCGCTCGTCGCGATCATGATGCACCTCGGCAAGATGGTCACCGCGACGCAGTCCGTCGACCCCGACGACCTGCAGGCCCTCGGGCTCGAGTTGGACTTCGACGTCCAGGTCGTCAGCCCCGAGGACGAGGACCGCGAGCTGCTCGAGTCGTTCGACATCGAGTACGGCGAGGACGAGGGCGGCGAGGAGAACCTCGTGTCCCGCCCGCCGGTGGTCACCGTCATGGGCCACGTCGACCACGGTAAGACCAAGCTGCTGGACGCCATCCGGCACGCCAACGTGCAGGCCGGCGAGGCCGGCGGCATCACCCAGCACATCGGCGCCTACCAGGTCGAGACCGAGGTCGACGGCGAGGAGCGCAAGATCACCTTCATCGACACCCCGGGTCACGAGGCGTTCACCGCCATGCGTGCCCGCGGTGCCGACACCACCGACCTGGTGGTGCTGGTGGTCGCGGCGGACGACGGCGTGAAGCCGCAGACCACCGAGGCGATCGACCACGCCACGGCGGCCGGGGTGCCGATCGTCGTCGCGGTCAACAAGATCGACGTCGAGGGCGCCGACCCGAACCGGGTGCGGGCGCAGCTCACCGAGTACGGCCTGGTCGCCGAGGAGTTCGGCGGTCAGACCCAGTTCGTCGACGTGTCCGCCAAGCAGGGCACCAACATCGACGGGCTGCTCGAGGCGATCATCCTGACCGCCGACGCCGAGCTGGAGCTGCAGGCCAACCCCGACATGCCCGCCCAGGGCTCGGCCATCGAGGCCCACCTGGACAAGGGCCGGGGCGCCGTGGCGACCGTGCTGGTGCAGCGCGGCACGCTGCGGGTCGGCGACTCGATCGTCTGCGGCGTGGCCAGCGGCCGCGTCCGGGCGATGCTCGACGAGAACGGCAACAACGTCGAGGAGGCGGGCCCGTCCCGTCCGGTGATGGTGCTCGGCCTCGCGGCCGTGCCCGGCGCCGGGGACAACTTCCTGGTCGTCGACGACGACCGGGTGGCCCGGCAGATCGCCGACAAGCGGGTGGCGCGCAAGCGCAACGCCGAACTGCTCAAGTCCCGCAAGAGCAGCTCCCTCGAAGAGCTGTTCAAGGACTTCCAGGAGGGCAAGCGGCAGGAACTGCTGCTCATCCTCAAGGGCGACGTCTCCGGTTCCGTCGAGGCGCTGGAGGACTCGCTGCTCAAGATCGACGTGGGCGACGAGGTCAGCCTGCGGATCATCCGCCGCGGTGTCGGCGCGATCACGCAGGACGACGTCAACCTGTCGCTGGCGTCCGAGGAGGGCGCGGTCATCATCGGCTTCAACGTCCGGCCGGAGCGCAACGCGCAGGAACTGGCCGACCGCGAGGGCGTCGACATCCGCTACTACTCGGTCATCTACCAGGCGATCGACGAGATCGAGGCCGCCCTCAAGGGCATGCTGAAGCCGGAGTTCGAGGAGGCCCAGCTGGGCACCGCCGAGGTCCGGGAGATCTTCAAGGTGCCGCGGATCGGCAACGTCGCCGGTTCGATGGTCACCTCGGGGATCATCCAGCGCAACGCCAAGGCGCGCCTCGTCCGCGACGGCGTCGTGGTCGCCGACAACCTCACGGTGTCGTCGCTGCGCCGCTTCAAGGACGACGCGACCGAGGTCCGCGAGGGCTTCGAGTGCGGCATCGGGGTCGGCTACAACGACATCAAGCTCGGCGATGTCATCGAGTGCTTCGAGATGCGGGAGAAGCCTCGCGACTGAGGCCCGCGCTCGCGGCACCGATCGTCCGCGGTACGGACCGTCCGCGCGGACCAGGCCTCCGGGCCCGGTCCGCGCGGGCGGCCGTCCGGGGCGGACCGGTGAGAAAATGTGACACGACGCCAGGCGATTCTTCTAGCCTGGCGTCTGTCGTTCCCGGGCGCCGGGCGGTCCGGGAACACGGCGGCTGATCGCCGTCGTTCCTACTGTGGATCCCGAGGTGATCGACCAGGTGTACGTGGGTGCGCTGACGCTCGACCTGCTGCTGGGGGACGTGCGGTCGCTGAAGCAGAAGCGGTCGGTGGTCCGGCCCATCATCGCCGAGGTGCGCAAGCACTTCCCGGGGGTGGCCGTGGCCGAGACCGGTGACAACGACCTGCACCGCAGGGCGGAGATCGGGATCGCCGTGGTCTCGGGCACCGCGGCCAACTGCACCCAGGTGCTCGACCAGTGCGAGCGCCTGGTGTTCGGGCGGCCGGAGATCGAGCTGCTGTCCGCGCGGCAGCGGCTGTTCAACGACGACGAGGACTGACCGGCCGTGCCCCGCCCCGCCCCGGCGGAGCGGAGGACGGCCGGCACACCGGGGCCCGCGGGGGCCGGTCTCCCGCGGGACCCCGCGACCATAGAGAAAGGGAGTGCGATCATGGTGGACGCAGCTCGGGCGCGCAAGCTCGCCGACCGCATCCAGCAGATCGTGGCCGAGATGCTGGAGAGGCGGATCAAGGATCCGCGGCTCGGCTTCGTGACCGTGACGGACACCCGCATCACCAACGACCTGCGCGACGCGACCGTGTACTACACGGTGTACGGGTCGGACGGCGAGCGCGCCGAGACGGCGGCGGCCCTGGAGAGCGCCAAGGGCGTCATCCGGTCGGAGGTGGGCAGGAAGACCGGGGTGCGGCACACGCCCAGCATCACGTTCGTCATGGACTCCCTGATGGAGAACGCGGCGCACATCGACGACCTGCTCGCCAAGGCCCGCGCGAAGGACGCCGAGGTGGCGCGGGCGGCGCAGGGGGCGTCCCCGGCGGGGGAGGCCAACCCGTACCGCGAGCCCGCCTCCGAGGAGGACCTCGAGGACGAGGACCTGGACGACCTGGGCGCGGCGGAGGACGGTGAGGACGGCCGGTCCGGACGCCCGTCGTCGTGAACGGGCCGGAATGGCGGGCGGAGGGATCGGGAGCCGCCCGGGCCGAGGAGTGCGCCCTGCACGGGATGGGCGGGCATCCGGCGAGCGGCCACGACGTCGTGCCGCGGGGCGCGGGGGTCCGCGGCGGGTCCCCGGCGCAGCCCGTCACGGCCCTGAACGGTGCCGCCCCCAACGGAGTCGCGAACGGCGCCGGACCGAACGGTGCCGCTCCGAACGGCGCCGGCGCGGGCGGCGCTGAGGTGAACGACTCCGAGGCGCGGCCGGCCGTGCCGCCGTCCCTGCGCATGGACTGGGACCGGGCCGTGGAGCTGATCGAGGCGGCCGACGAGGTGTGCCTCGCCTGCCACATCGCCCCGGACGGCGACGCGCTCGGCTCGATGCTCGCGCTCGCGCAGGCGCTGCACGCCATGGGCAAGCGGTGCCTGGCCTCGTTCGGCGAGCCGTTCGCGGTGCCGGCGATCCTGCGGTTCCTGCCGGGCCAGGAGTTCCTGGTCGAGCCCGCGCGGATGCCGGCCGCGCCGGCGCTGATGATCTCCCTGGACGCGGCGGGGCAGTCGCGGCTCGGGTCGCTCGCGGGCGCGGCGGGCCGGGCCGGGAACCTGATCGTCGTCGACCACCACGCGTCCAACGTCGGGTTCGGCGGCGTGCGGCTGGTCGATCCGGACGCGGCCGCGACGGCGGTGCTGGTCGAGGAGCTGATCCGGCGGCTCGGCGTGCCGCTCGACGGCGACATCGCGCAGGGCCTGTACGCGGGGCTGGCCAGCGACACCGGCTCGTTCAAGTACCCGTGCACGACCCCGGAGGTCCACGACCTGGCGGGACGGCTGCTGACGGCGGGCGTCCGGCCGGAGGCGGTCAGCCGGGAGCTGTGGGACCGGGCGCCGTTCGGCTACCTGCAGGTGCTGGCCGGGGCGCTGTCGCGGGCCCGGCTGGAGCGGGACGCGGCGGGCGGCCGGGGCCTGGTCTGGACGACGATCGCCCGCTCCGACCGGGAGGCCCGCGACGTCCCCTACGACCAGCTGGAGGGCGTCATCGACCAGCTGAGGCGCACCGACGAGGCCGAGGTCGCGGTCGTGCTGAAGGAGAACGACCGGGGCGAGTGGTACGTGTCGACGCGCGCGAAGGGCGCGGTGGACGTCGGCCGCGCCTGCGTGGAGCTGGGCGGGGGCGGGCACCGCACCGCCGCCGCGTTCACCATGGGCGGGGAGCCCGCCTGGATCATCGACCGGCTGCGCGCCGCGCTGCGCGAGCCGGGCCCCGACGGAGAGTAGAGAGCGCGCGCGTGGAGAACTCGGGACTTGTCATCGTGGACAAGCCGGCGGACTGGACCTCGCACGACGTGGTCGGGAAGATGCGGCGGCTGGCGAAGACCCGCCGCGTCGGCCACGCGGGGACGCTGGACCCGATGGCGACGGGCGTGCTGGTCCTCGGCGTGGGGAAGGCGACCCGGCTGCTCGGCCATCTCGCGCTGACGGAGAAGGGGTACGACGCGACGATCCGGCTGGGCGAGTCGACCAACACCGACGACGCCGAGGGCGAGATCACCGCGACGGCGTCCGCCGCGTCCGTGACGGACGAGGCGCTGCACGCGGGGGTCGCGGCGCTGACCGGGCCGATCGAGCAGGTGCCGCCGCAGGTCAGCGCGATCAAGGTGAACGGCCAGCGGGCGTACAAGATGGCCCGCAAAGGCGAGGAGGTCGAGCTCGCGGCCCGTCCGGTGACGGTGCACGAGTTCCGGGTCCTGGACGTCCGGCGGCACGGCGAGGTTATCGACGTGGACGCGTCGGTGGCGTGCTCGTCGGGCACGTACATCCGGGCGCTGGCCCGCGACCTCGGCGCGGCGCTCGGCTGCGGCGGGCATCTGACGGCGCTGCGCCGCACCCGGGTGGGCCCGTACGACCTGGCGATGGCGCGCACGCTCGACCAGCTGGGCGAGAAGCTGGAGATCCTGCCGATGGCGGAGGCGGTCGCGGCGGTGTTCCCGCGCCGGGACGTGTCGGAGGACGACGCCCGCAAGGTCGCGCACGGCGGGCGTCTCGCGGCGGCCGGCCTGGGCCCGGGCCCCGTCGGCGTGTTCGCGCCGGACGGGACCCTTCTGGCCCTGGTCGAGGAGCAGGGCAAGCTCGCCAAGCCCCTCGCCGTCTTCGTCGGCTAGCCCGGCTGCGGGCATGACCAGGGCGGCCGGGGGCGCGGCGGGGGAGAGGACGGCGGCCAGGAGGAGCCGCCAGGGACCGTGACCGGCGGTGGTCAGGGCCAGGCAGACCGTGGCGAAGACGACCGCGCGGGCGAGGCGGAGGCAGGGCTGGTGCGGCATGGGCGCGCCCATCGGCCCATGGGGGTTGAGATAGGGCGCCGCGGCATCGGATCATGCGTGTCGGCGAGCGCCCGTGCCCGGTGTCCGGCGGGCGCCGTGGCGAGCGTCACCCGGGGCGCCGGTGCGGACGAACCTACGGTGGCGTAACCTACTCAACCGTAGGTTAGTTGCAGAGGAGGCTGCCCATGAACACGGTGACCGATCCCGTGACCGACCCCGCCGGCGACCCGGGACCGGACGCCGCCGCGTCCCCCACCAAACCGCGGATGCGCGGCTGGCTGCACCTCGGCGCGTTCCCCGCCGTCATGGTCGCCGGGCTCGTCCTCGTCGCGCTCGGCCCCACCCCGCTCGCCCGGCTCTCGTCCGCCGTCTACGTCGCCACGTCCGGGCTGCTGTTCGGGATCTCGGGGACGTACCACCGGCAGGCCAGCTCGCACCGGCTGATCGAGGTGCTGCGCCGCTTCGACCACGCCAACATCTACCTGATCATCGCCGGGACCTACACGCCGTTCGCCGTGCTGGCCCTCGACGGCGGCGTCCGCATCGCCGTCCTGGTCACCGTGTGGACGGGAGCCATCGCCGGCGTGGTGTTCCGCACCACCTGGATCGGCGCCCCGCGCGCGCTCTACGTGACCCTCTACATCGTGCTCGGCTGGGTCGCCGTGTTCTTCCTGCCACAGTTCCTGGACGGCGCGGGCCTCGTCGCCTGCCTCATGGTCGCGCTCGGAGGCGTCTGCTACAGCGTCGGCGGGATCGTCTACGGGCTGCGCCGCCCCAACCCGTCCCCGCGCTGGTTCGGCTTCCACGAGGTGTTCCACGCCTGCACGCTCGCCGCGTACGTCCTGCAGTACATCGCCGTCTCGTTCGTCGTCTACCAGGCGGGGTGATCGCCCGACGGGGCCGAAGCGCGCCCCCTCGGTAACGGCACCGGACGGCGCATGGCACCCTTATGTCGACAGACAGAACCCGCAGGGACGTCCTACGCAGGGAGAGCATGGTGCGGCGCTGGCATGGCCTCGACGAGGTTCCCGCCGACTGGGGCCGTTCGGTGGTCACCATCGGGGTGTTCGACGGGGTGCACCTCGGTCATCAGCGGATCGTCGGCGCCGCCGCCGAGGAGGCGCGCCGCCGCGGCCTGCGCTCGGTCACGATCACCTTCGACCCGCATCCCGACGAGGTCGTCCGGCCCGGCACCCACCCGCCGCTGCTCGCCACCACCCAGCGCCGCATCGAGCTGCTGGAGGGCCTCGGCACCGACGCGGTCGTGGTCGTGCCGTTCACGCTGGACCTGTCGAAGACGCCGCCGGACGAGTTCGTCCAGCAGGTCCTGGTCGACCGGCTGCACGCGGCCCACGTCATCGTCGGCGAGGACTTCCGGTTCGGGCACAAGGCCAAGGGCGACGTCGCGCTGCTGAAGGAGCTCGGCGCCAAGTACGACTTCACCGCCGAGGGCATGCCGCTCGTCGCCAACGGCGACACGATCTCCTCCACCTACATCCGGGAGCGGCTGGAGGCCGGCGACGTCGAGGGCGCCGCGGCCTCGCTCGGCCGCCCGCACCGCGTCGAGGGCGTGGTCGTCCGCGGCCACCAGCGGGGCCGGGCGCTCGGCTTCCCCACCGCGAACCTGGAGACGCTGCCGCACACCGCGATCCCCGCGGACGGCGTGTACGGCGGCTGGCTGGTCGCCGACACCGACCGCTACCCCGGCTTCCGCTGGCCCGCCGCGATCTCCATCGGCACCAACCCGACGTTCGAGGGCGCGGGGGAGCGGACCGTCGAGGCGTACGCCCTCGACCGCGACGACCTCGACCTGTACGGCGAGCACATGGGCGTCGACTTCACCGCCCGCATCCGGGACACGCTGAAGTTCGACTCGATCGAGGCCCTCATCGAGGAGATGCACCGCGACGTGGACCGGGCCCGCGAGATCACCGCGTAGCCCCGCCGGGCCGCACCGTCCCCACCGACCTCAACCGTCACGCGAGCGCGCTATCTGACCGGTGGGGGCGAAGCCGAAGGCGAGCCCCCACCGGGAAGCTCGCGAAGCGAGTTCGCGCTCGCCCAAGACCGGTCAAGGGCCGAGCCGCCAGGCGAGGCCCTTGGGCCGGTATTGCAGTGAACACAGCATGGTACGGTGAAGAGTCGCCGGGTGGGTCCCGGCGCGGCCGAGCTGCACCCTCATGCGGCTCGCCACCTCTCAAAACGCACCATGCGGACCTGAGCGCCCACCGGGCCCGGATCTGCGGGTGACGATCTCATCGAAGGAGCCACGTGTCGCTCGACACCGCCACGAAGAACCAGATCATCGCCGAGTACGCGACCACTGAGGGTGACACCGGATCCCCGGAGGTCCAGGTCGCGCTGCTGACGCGCCGCATCAACGATCTGACCGAGCACCTCAAGGAGCACAAGCACGACCACCACAGCCGCCGCGGCCTGCTGCTGCTGGTCGGCCGTCGTCGCCGGCTCCTGAAGTACCTGAGCAACAAGGACATCAACCGCTACCGGCAGCTGATCGAGCGACTCGGTCTGCGCCGCTAGCACGGTGAGGGAGTGGCCCGCCGGGCCGCTCCCTCTCTTTCTATGACCCGGACGGGGCCGCGACGTCCCGTCCGGGGGTGAGAACCGAAGAGAAGAGCCTCGCGGACACCGCTGGTGCGGGCCGGTCCTCGGTAGTGGCTTCCGGATCCGTCCCGCCGCATCGGCGGGCCTGACGATCCGGGTGCTTCGATCGAAGACCGGCAGCGTGACAAGCCACGGGAAACGGCCGCGAGGACCGACGAAGGAACCCTGAGGAGGTTTCCCGTGACAGAAGCCGTGCGCATCGACGGAGCGCAGAGCACCGAGGCCGTGATCGACAACGGCACGTTCGGCACCCGCACCATCCGGTTCGAGACGGGCCGGCTGGCCCGCCAGGCGGCCGGCTCCGCCGTCGCCTACCTCGACGACGAGACGATGGTGCTGTCGGCGACCACCGCGTCCAAGAAGCCCAAGGAGAACCTGGACTTCTTCCCGCTGACCGTGGACGTCGAGGAGCGGATGTACGCGGCCGGGCGCATCCCCGGCTCGTTCTTCCGCCGCGAGGGCCGCCCGTCCGAGGACGCGATCCTGACCTGCCGGCTGATCGACCGGCCGCTGCGGCCGTCGTTCCGCAAGGGGCTGCGCAACGAGATCCAGATCGTCGAGACGATCATGGCGCTGCACCCCGACCACCTGTACGACGTCGTGGCGATCAACGCCGCGTCGATGTCCACCCAGCTGGCCGGCCTGCCGTTCTCCGGCCCGATCGGCGGCGTCCGCGTCGCGCTGATCGACGGCCAGTGGGTCGGCTTCCCGACCCACCCCGAGCTGGAGCGCGCGACCTTCGACATGGTCGTCGCCGGCCGGGTGCTGGAGGACGGCGACGTCGCGATCATGATGGTGGAGGCGGAGTCCACCCGCGACACCATCAAGCTCGTCGGCGAGGGCGCGACCGCCCCGACCGAGGAGACCGTCGCGCAGGGCCTGGAGGCGGCCAAGCCGTTCATCAAGGTGCTGTGCAAGGCGCAGAGCGACCTCGCGGCCGTCGCCGCGAAGGAGACCGCCGAGTACCCGATCTTCCTGGACTACCAGGACGACGTGCTCGCCGCCGTCACCGACGCCGTCAGCGGCGACCTCGCCCAGGCGCTGACGATCGCCGGCAAGCAGGAGCGCGAGGCCCGCCTCGACGAGATCAAGGCCGCCGCGCAGGAGAAGCTCGCCGAGCAGTTCGAGGGCCGCGAGAAGGAGATCTCCGCCGCCTACCGCGCCGTCACCAAGAAGCTGGTCCGCGAGCGGGTCATCCGCGACGGGCTGCGCATCGACGGCCGCGGGCTGAAGGACATCCGCCAGCTCACCGCCGAGGCGCACGTCCTCCCGCGGGTGCACGGGTCGGCGCTGTTCGAGCGCGGCGAGACGCAGATCCTCGGCGTGACGACGCTGAACATGCTCCGCATGGAGCAGATGATCGACACGCTGAACCCCGAGCGCACCAAGCGCTACATGCACAACTACAACTTCCCGCCGTACTCCACCGGCGAGACCGGCCGGGTGGGCTCGCCCAAGCGCCGCGAGATCGGGCACGGCGCGCTCGCCGAGCGCGCGCTGATCCCGGTGCTGCCGTCGCGCGAGGAGTTCCCGTACGCGATCCGGCAGGTGTCGGAGGCCCTCGGGTCCAACGGCTCCACCTCGATGGGCTCGGTCTGCGCGTCCACCATGTCGCTGCTGGACGCGGGCGTCCCGCTCAAGCAGATGGTGGCGGGCATCGCGATGGGCCTGATCAACGAGGGCGACGAGTACGTCACCCTCACCGACATCCTCGGCGCCGAGGACGCGTTCGGCGACATGGACTTCAAGGTCGCCGGCACCCGCGACCTGATCACCGCGCTGCAGCTCGACACCAAGCTCGACGGCATCCCCGCCTCGGTGCTGGCCGCCGCGCTGAAGCAGGCCAAGGGCGCCCGCCTGGCGATCCTGGACGTGATGCAGGAGGCCATCGAGGCGCCCGCCGAGATGAGCCCGAACGCGCCGCGGATCATCACCATCAAGGTCCCGGTCGACAAGATCGGCGAGGTCATCGGCCCGAAGGGCAAGATGATCAACTCGATCCAGGACGACACCGGCGCCGACATCACGATCGAGGACGACGGCACCATCTACGTCGGCGCGACCGACGGCCCGTCCGCCGAGGCGGCGCGGACCGCGATCAACGCGATCGCGAACCCGCACATGCCGGAGGTCGGCGAGCGGTTCCTCGGCACCGTCGTCAAGACCACCACGTTCGGCGCGTTCGTGTCGCTGCTGCCCGGCAAGGACGGCCTGCTGCACGTCTCGCAGATCCGCAAGCTGCACGGCGGCGCCCGGATCGAGAACGTCGACGACGTGATGGGCGTCGGCGAGAAGATCCAGGTCGAGGTCACCGAGATCGACCAGCGCGGCAAGCTGTCGCTGGTGCCGGTCGAGGTGATCGAGCGCGAGGCCGCCGAGCGCGCCGACGGCGGCGAGCCCGCCGCGGCCGAGGCCGACGGCGACGCGGGCGACTCCGGCGAGCGCCGCGAGCGCCGCGAGGACGGCGACAAGCGCGCCCCGCGCCGCCGCCGCACCCGCCGCGGCTCCGACGACGCCGGCCAGCGCAACTCCTGACCGAGCACGCGATGACCGACCGGCCTGCCCGCCCCGGGCAGGCCGGTCGGCCGCTTTCCGCCCCCCGAACCGTCCCGTCCCCGGACCACCACCGAATGCGAGCGACACCGTGACCCTGCCGGCGCGGGCGCAGGAGCCCGGCACCACCACCACGATCCACACCGACGACGCCGGCGCGGTCCGCCGCACCGTGCTGCCCGGCGGGCTGCGGATCATCACCGAGTCGACGCCGGCGGTGCGGTCCGCGGCGTTCGGCGTCTGGTCGGCCGTCGGGTCCCGCGACGAGGCGCCCGCGGACGCCGGCGCCAGCCACTACCTCGAGCACGTGCTGTTCAAGGGCACGAAGCGGCGGTCGGCGCTGGAGATCTCCGCCGCGATCGACGCGGTCGGCGGCGACCTCAACGCGTTCACCGCCAAGGAGTACACCTGCTACTACGCGCGGGTGCTGGACTCCGACCTCCCGCTCGCCGTCGACGTCGTGTCCGACATGGTCGCCGACTCGGTGAACCGGCCCGAGGACGTCGAGGCCGAGCGCGGCGTGATCCTCGAAGAGATCCACATGCGCGACGACGACCCCGGCGACCTCATCCACGACGAGTTCGCCACCGCGCTGTACGGCGACACCCCGCTCGGCCGCCCCATCCTCGGCACCGAGGACTCGATCAACGCGCTGTCCCGCGACCGCATCCACGGCTACTACCGGGAGCACTACACCCCGTCCAACCTCGTGGTGTCCGTCGCCGGGAACATCGACCACGACGAGGTCGTCCGGCTGGTGTCGGACGCGTTCGCCGGGCACCTGACCGGCGACGCCGAGCCCGCCCCGCCGCGCGTCGGCGGCCCCGCCGCGCCCGTCGACCCGCGCACCGTCGTCATCGACAAGGACACCGAGCAGGCGCACATCGTCCTCGGCGTCCCCGGCGTGTGCCGCACCGACGACCGCCGCTTCGCCCTCGGCGTCCTCAACGCGGCGCTCGGCGGCGGCATGTCGTCCCGTCTCTTCCAGGAGATCCGCGAGAAGCGCGGCCTGGCCTACTCGGTGTACAGCTACACCGCCCAGTACGCCGACTCCGGCATCTTCGGCGTCTACGCCGGCTGCCAGCCCGGCAAGGTCGAGGAGGTCCTGTCGATCTGCCGGGACGAGGTGGGCCGCGCCGCCGAGCAGAGCCTCACCGAGGAGGAGCTCGAACGCGGCAAGGGCCAGCTGCGCGGCGCCATGGTCCTCGGCCTGGAGGACACCGGCTCCCGGATGAGCCGCATCGGCAAGAGCGAGCTGGTGTACGAGTCGCTGCTGCCGGTCGACGACGTCCTCGCCTGCATCGAGGCCGTCACCCTCGACGACGTCCGCGCCGTCGCCAGCGAGATCCTCGCCGCCCCGCAGGCCCTCACCGTCATCGGCCCGGTCGGAGACCGGCTCAGCTAGCCCCGGGGGGCGACCCCCTGGAACCCCCGTTGCGACGGACGAGGCGTTTCCCGCTCCGCTGGCGCTCCGCGTGAAACGCCTCGTCCGTCGTCGGGCAGGCCCGCTGCGCTCGCTGCACTCGCTCCGCGTGCCTGCCCGTGGCGGGGGCTGAGGTCTGGCCCTCCGTGGGATTCGACCGGCGGGCATGCTCGCCGTGGTCGCTGTGCGTGCCTACCGTGAGGGCGGCCGCGGTTCGGCCGGGGGCTGGCGGGGTATCCGGGCGGGGTGAAGATCCTCGTTCGGGTGCTCATCTCGGCGATCGCGCTGTGGGTGGCGGCCGCCGTGGTGGACGGCATCGACGTGCGGGGCGGCAGCACGGGCGAGAAGGTGCTCACGCTGCTCGTCGTCGCGGTGATCTTCGGGATCATCAACGCGGTGCTGAAGCCGGTCATCAAGGTGCTCGGCTGCGTGTTCTACATCGTCACGCTGGGGCTGATCGCGCTGGTGGTGAACGCGGGGCTGCTGATGCTGACCAGCTGGGTGGCCGGGGAGCTGGACGTGCCGTTCCACGTGGAGTGGTTCTGGCCCGCGTTCTGGGGGGCGATCATCATCGGCGTGGTGAGCTGGCTGCTCAACCTGTTCGTCGCCGGCGACGACCGGGACTGACGCGCGGGAGGCGGCGTCCGGGCCGGTAGGCTCGTCGCACGCTGCATCGGGAGGAACACGTGATCAAGGTTGGGGTGCTGGGCTCGCGCGGCCGCATGGGGGCCGAGGTGTGCCGGGCCGTGCAGGGCGCGGACGACATGGAGCTCGTCGCGGCCGTCGACCAGGACGACGACCGGGAGCCGCTGACCGCCGCCGAGGTGGTCGTCGACTTCACCCGCCCGGCCGTCGTCATGGACAACCTCAAGTGGTGCGTGGACCACGGGCTGCACGCCGTCGTCGGCACCACCGGGTTCGACCCGTCGCGGCTCGACACGGTCCGGTCGTGGCTGACCGGCGGCAAGGGCCCGAACGTGCTCATCGCCCCGAACTTCGGCATCGGCGCGGTGCTGATGATGCACTTCGCGCAGAAGGCCGCCCCGTTCTTCGAGTCCGTGGAGATCGTCGAGCTGCACCACCCCAACAAGGTGGACGCCCCGTCCGGCACCGCGTACCGCACCGCCGAGCTGGTCGCCGCCGCCCGCGCGGAGGCGGGGGTCGCGCCGCCGCCGGACGCCACCACCGAGGAGTTCGACCGCGCCCGCGGCGCCGACGTCGACGGGATCCACGTGCACGCCGTGCGGCTGTCCGGGGCCATCGCGCACCAGGAGGTCGTGCTGGGCGGGCACGGGGAGCTGTTCACGATCCGGCACGACTCGATGAACCGCGAGTCGTTCATGCCGGGGGTGCTGCTGGCCGTCCGCAAGGTCGTGGACGCCTCCGACCGGCTCACCGTGGGCATCGAGTCGCTGCTCGGCCTGTGATGGAGTTCGCCGCCGAGCCCTGGGATTACCTCGCCGCGTCCGAGGCGATCGACATCGAGCATCCGCTCGTCCAGCAGATCGCCTCGGACCTGCGCACCGGGGACGACGTCGCCTACGCCCGAGCGGCGTTCGAGCACGTCCGCGACCGGGTGCCGCATTCGATGGACGCCGGCGACGACCGCGTCACCTGGCGCGCGTCCGACGTCCTGGAGCAGCGGACCGGCCTCTGCTACGCCAAGTCGAACGCCTACGTCGCGCTGCTGCGGGCCGGGGGCATCCAGGCGGGTCTGTGCTACCAGCTGGTGGACGGGTTCGTCCACGGGCTCAGCGCGGCCCTGATCGACGACCGGTGGGTCCTTCTCGACCCGCGCGGCAACAACGACGAGGTCCACGTGGAGTTCTCCGCGTCGGAGGACCGGCTCGCGTACCCGTCGGTGCCGGTGCTGCCGACGGTCCACGCGGTGCCGCACCCCGCCGTCCTGAAGACCCTCCAGTCGATGTCCACGCTCACCGTCGAGGCGCTCCCCACCACGCTCTAGCGGACGCGGGACAGGCGGACGAAGGGGAGCTCGCGGCCCACGCGCCGGTAGTCGTCCTTGGTGCCGTCGACGATGAAGCCCATGTAGCGGAGGAGCCTCGCGGTGGCGCGGGGATGGCGCGGCGCGTAGCGGATCATCAGCTCCCCGCCTTCCTCGGCGTCCAGGGGACGGGCCGTCACGGCGAACCGGCTGCGCCCCACCTGGACGGTCGCCCGCGGCGTCTTCAGCAGGTTGCGGTACCAGTCGGCCCGAGGGCCGAAGCCGGAGCACACGACGTAGTCGTCCCCGGTGTGCTCGACGACCTCGACGACCGCCTGCCGCGGCTCGCCGGACGCGCGGCCCACGTGTTCGAGGAGCAGGAAGCGGTCCCCGAACAGCGGGCCGAGGCCCATCCGGTACAGGTGGACCGGCAGCCGGAACAGGGTCCGGCGCAGCCCCGACGGCGGCTCGGGCCGCTTGGGGATCTCCATGGCGCTCCCTCCCCGGCCCGTCCTACCCACGACGGGCCGGGGAAGTCGCGTCAGTCCAGGACGGCGAGGTCGAGGCGCGCCATCCGGACCGGGTCGGCGAGGATGTCGATCGCGACGATGCGGCCGCCGGCGACGGTGAACGACAGCACCGACGCGGGGCGGTCGCCGTCCATCGAGATGACCCCGGCGGTCCCGTTGACCAGCGCGGGACGCGACGTGTACGCCGCGCTGCGGCTGAAGGTGACCGCCTGGTCGGCGACGACGCGGGCGCCGCGCAGGTGCTGCCGGCCGGCGGCGCCGAGGTCGGCGCGCAGCTCCACGTCCGGGTCGAGGACCGCGACGAGGGCCTCGAAGTCGCCGGCGCGCGCCGCGGCGTGGAACGCGTCGACGACGGCGCGCTGGCGGGCCCGGTCGCGCTCCGGGACGGG
>NZ_WBMR01000222.1 GCF_008923365.1 Actinomadura montaniterrae | reverse complement strand
CAGAGGCTCCAAAGTCACGGGTGGACGAAGTCCATCGCGTAGCGACGCCGAAGGCGCCCTTGACTTTGGAGGGGCGGCCCCGTACGCAAGCGCCACCCCACCACCCGAACACCCCTCTTGTGATTTTCCGAGTATCCCTCTTGCCGTCCTCCCAGCACCGTCCCGCCCGAGCTCCCGAGCGCTCACGCCTGAGCGGCCGCCGACGTGCTGGCGCCACAGACTTTTACGGCCTCATAGGTCAGTGATCGGATCCGGCTACCGAGAGGTCACCCACGGCGTCGGCGTAGTAGGCCGACTCTGCCACGTGGAATGCGATCTGGCGGAATGTCCAGCCCGCACCGGGGGATCGGTCGAGCTGATCCGGGGTGAGCGCGGTCAGGCGGGCGGCCCAGATCTGGCTGAGCCTGGTGAGTCGACTTCTGGCCTCGTCCAAGTCCTGGTCGGTGAAGGGGGCCAGGTCGGCGGGGGTCGTGCTCGCTGATGCGTGCCAGCGGTCGGGGGTCGTGGGGCTGCCGGCCAGCCGTGCTTCCACCTCGGCCAGGTGGTCGATGAGGTGATCGGTGACTCGGCGGATCGCCTTGTGCGGGGTGTAGAGCCGCTCGTCGGCGTGCATCGGGCGACCGTCCCAGTTCGTCCAGGTGGCGGCCAGGTCGAGGACGTGGTCGATCATTGAAGTCACGACCAGCGCCGGCTCCCGATCGTCCGTGGTCGGAACCTCGTCCGACATTCTCGGCCTCCAGTTCAATGCGTCACGTGGTCGGATAGGGCTGGCCTGATCCGGCGGAGACCGAGAACGGCTCCGGTGCGCAATCTAGGCTCCGGACATCTCGATGCCCGTCGAAACATGGATGCGCGGGCGCGAAGTGGGCAGGCGGCGGGCGTGGACGCAGCGGGTCTCACATGTCCGACGTGCTGGCGGTGCGTCGTCCGGTGGTGCGCTTCGGTGGCTCGCAGGGCCGGGGCGGGGACGGTGTGTGGTGGGCCCAGGGTGGGGTCCAGGTTCCGGGGGCGGCGGGTGGTGAGCCTAGGTGGGCGCGGAGTGCGGTGAGGGCGGGGTGCGGGTTGTCGCGGTGCCAGATGAGGGAGTGCGGGTAGACGGGCGTCGGGTCGTGGACGGGGATGCGGCGCAGGCCGTGGTCGGCGGGCCAGACGAGGCGGGTCCGGTCGCCGACGAAGGTGGCGAGGGCGGCGGAGTCGGCGATGGCGTCGAGGAGCGGTTCGAGGCCGAAGGGGGCCGAATGGTGAGGCCGAAGGCGGCGGCGAGGTCGTCGTAGAAGGCGGCCCATTCGGTGCGGGAGACGATGCCGGGCATCCAGATGTGGTGTCCGGCGGGGCGGACGCGGCGGGCGGCGGCGAAGGCGTGGGCCGGGCCGGTGACGAGCTGGACGGGTTCGTCGAGGACGCGCGCTGATGCGAGGCCGGCGGGGAGCCGGCCGGGGGCGGTGAGGGCGCGGAAGGATGCGTCGATGGTGCCGGCGGCGACCGCGTCGAGTGCGGCGACCGCGTCGAGTGCGGCGGCGTCGTCGAAGAGGGTGACGACGTCGAGGGGGTGCCGGGGCGGGCGCGGTGGAAGTCGCGCAGGAGGCCGGCGGGGGCGAGGCAGCGGCCGATCACGTCGACGCGGAGCGCGCGGCGGCCGGAGGCGAGGGCGCGTTCCTCGGCCTGGAGGAGGGCGGGAGAAACGCCTGCCCGTCGATGGTGAGGCGGGCTCCGCGGGCGGTGCGGGTGAAGAGGCGAGGTCCTTCTCGAGGGCGGCGATGCGCTTGGAGACCGCCTGCTGGTGATGGGCGGCTCTGCCGCGGCGTGCTGGAAGCGGCCCGTGTCCGCGGCGGTGGCGAGCGTGCGCACGGATTCGGGGCCACGTCGCTGGAGCTCAACTAGTGGAACGAATCATTCCGTTCTGTTAGAGTGGGGAGCCGCGAGAGAGGGGACATCATGGCCGACTTTCCCAAGGCGCCCGAGGGGTACGGCACGGTCACGCCGTGGATCGTCACGCGGGACACCGCGGCGCTGATCCGATTCATCGAGGACGTGTTCGGCGGCGAGGAGCTGAGCCGGATGGAGGTGGACGGGCGGATCGGGCACGCCGAGGCCCGGATCGGCGACTCGATCGTGCTCATGTTCGACTCGCCGTTCCCGGTCGAGACGCCGGGGCTGCTCCGGCTGTTCGTGGACGACGCCGACGCGGTCGTGGAGCGCGCCGTCGCGGCGGGCGCGAGCGTGGTCACCCGTCCGACCGAGCTGTTCTGGGGCGACAAGGTCGGGCGCGTCCGGGACCCGCTGGGCAATGTGTGGTGGATCCAGGAGCGGCTCGCCGAGCTGACGCCCGAGGAGATCGGCGAGCGCGCGATGGATCCGCGGTTCGCCGAGGGTATGGCATACGTGCAGGCGAGCCTGGGGCCCGCGCTTCCGGCGTGATCCCTCAGGCGAGGACGCGGCCGCCGTTCCAGGTGACGCCGACCTGGCGGTAGTAGGCGGCGATGGGCTCCTCGACGGTGAGCCGGGACAGCTCCTCGGTGGGGGAGTCGAAGAGCCGCAGGTCGGCGTCGCCGGTCCAGGCCTGGCCGGCCTCGAAGGCGGCGCCGCCGGACTCGATCAGCTCGTCCAGGGCCGGAGGGCGCCCGGGTTCGATGGACGGCAGGTGGCGGTGGTGGGCCATCGGGTGGCCGTTGACGAAGCCGTTGGTCTCGGACGGTTCGCGCAGCGTCACGACGGCCTCGGCGAGGCGGCGGTCGGCGGCGGCGAGGGTGGCGCCGAACCGTCCGCCGGGGGCGATGCGCGGGGCGCCGCGGCCGTAGGGGTGCGGGCGGGTCTGGTGGACGGAGCCGAACTTCTTCGGGTAGCCCTGGTGCAGGCCGCGGGCGATGGCGAAGTCCTTGTCGACCCAGATGTAGACGCAGCGGGAGTACGTCCGGCCCTCGAACGAGCAGCGGACGACGACGAAGCACTCCTTGTACTGGGCGCGGACGGGGTCGAGCAGCTCCTCGGCGGAGTCGGAGCAGGACTGCCAGTCGGCCCAGATGATCGCGACGGCGCCGGGGTCGTCGGGGGCGGGGGCGAGGGGGTCCGGCAGCAGTTCGGCGACGCGGGCGGGGTCGGTGCGGTACTCGACGGTGAGCAGGTCGCCCGAGTAGTGCCAGGGCGGGCTCGGGATCAGCGACGAGCGGCCCGTCGCGGTCTTCGGGTGCAGGAATCCTCGCACGTGCGCCACCGGGACCTCCATTTCGTTTGGGCCCATACGATAGGCCGCCCGCCCGGTTTTGTCACTCCGCCCCTGGTGATCGAGGTCTGGGCGGCGGGACTCTTGTCAGGATCCGATGGCCGCCATATGGTTTGAGCCCAAACGAACCCGGAGGGGAGCGAGCGAGTGAGCCGACAGGAGCCCGCCGCCGGCGCCGAGCCGGTGCAGGACGCGGTGCGCCGGCTGACCGCCGGCGGCGTCGACGTCGTCCGCGTCCAGTACCCCGACCTGATCGGCGTCGACCGGGCCCGGGACGTGCTGGTCGAGCGGCTGCCCGCGGTCGCCGAGCACGGCCTGTCGTTCTGCCGCGCGATCTACCACACCAGCCCGCGGGGCGACGTGGTGGACGTCGCGGGCGGGCTCGACGCGGGGCTCCCCGACATCTGCGTGCGCCCCGACCTGTCGACGCTCGCGGCGCTGCCGTGGGAGCCGGGCGTCGCGTCCTGCCTCGCCGACGCCTACGAGCCCGGCGGCGGCGAGTTGTGCGCCGAGGGCCCGCGCGACGTGCTGCGCCGCGCCGTCGCCCGGATGGGCGAGATCGGTCTCGAACCGGTCGCCGGACCCGAGCTGGAGTACTACCTCTGCGAGCCCGACGACTCCTCGCCCACGGGATGGCGCCGGTACGGGGACGCGCCCGGCAACGTCTACTCGTCCGGCCTCAGGGGCGACCCCGGCAACCACCTGCTGCGGACCCTCCGCCACCTGCGCGACCTCGGGCTCGGCGTGACGATGGGCAACCACGAGTTCGGCGGCGGCCAGTTCGAGATCAACCTGGACCATTCGGGTGCGCTGGACGCCGCCGACCGCGCGTTCCGCTTCAAGTCCGCCGTCCAGGAGATCGCCCGGACGGAGGGCCTGCTCGCCACCTTCATGACCAAGCCGTTCAACGACGAGGGCGGCTCCGGGTTCCACGTCCACCTGTCCTGCCTGGACGCGGAGGGGCGGAACGCGTTCGAGGGCGACGGCGAGCACGGCCTGTCGGAGACGGCACACCAGGCGGTCGCCGGGGTGCTGGAGCACGCGCCCGCGCTCGCCGCGCTGCTGAACCCGACGATCAACTCCTACAAGCGGTTCGGGCCCGACACGCTCGCGCCGTGGCTGATCGACTGGGGGCTCGACAACCGCAGCGCGATGGTGCGGATCCCGCCGGAGCGGGGCGCCGCGTCCCGGCTGGAGGTCCGGCTGGGGGACGCCTCCGCCAACCCCTACCTCGGCGTCGCGGGCCTGCTCGCGGCCGTCTACCTGGGCGTCCGCGACAAGCTCGACGCCCCGCCGCCGCTGGAGGGCTACGGCTACGACGCCGCCAAGGCGCCCGTCCTGCCCGGTGACCTGACCGCCGCGCTGGACGCCCTCGAAGCGGACGAGGCCCTGACCGGCGTGCTCGGCGAGCGGTTCGTGTCGGCGTTCCTCGCCTACAAGCGGGACGAGGTCGCGCGGTTCCAGCGGCACGTCACCGACTGGGAGTTCCGCGAGTACGCCTACCACCTCTGAGGCCACCTGTAAGGCCACCCACAAGGAGCATGCGCGTTGACCGGTGACACCTTGGCCGTGGACCTCGCGGACCCCGGCAACTTCCTCGACGACGAGACGCCCTGGCGGATGTTCGACGCGCTGCGCCGCACCGAGCCCGTCCACTGGAACCCCGAGTCCGACGGCGGCAGCGGGTTCTGGTCGCTGACCAGGCACGCCGACGTCGTCGCGGTCGACCGCGACCAGGAGCGGTTCACCTCGGAGAAGTTCGTGAACCTGGAGGAGGTGGACGAGCGGCAGGCCGAGATCCGGCGCTCGCTGCTGGAGACGGACGGGCCGCGCCACAACGCGCTCCGCCGCGTCCTGCAGCGCGAGTTCACGCCGCGCGCCGTCGCCGGGTACGCGACGTTCCTGCGCGGCCTGACCGCGCGGACGCTCGACCGGGCGCTCGCGCACGGCACCTTCGACTTCGTCGCGGAGATCGCCGCGGACTTCCCGATCAACGTGCTGGCGCGGATGCTGGACGTCCCCGACGGCGACACGCGGAAGCTCATCGACTGGGGCAACCGGATCATCGCCAACACCGACCCGGACTACGCGGACGTCCTGCTGCACAGCGAGGAGAGCGAGCGCTACCGCGACCTGCCGTTCCGCAGCCCGGCGTCGCTGGAGGTGTTCGAGTACGGGCGGGAGCTGGCGGCGAAGCGACGCGGCGGGGCGGGCACCGACCTGGTCAGCCGGCTGGTCAACCAGACGCCGATGGACGGCGTGCCGCTGTCGGACCGCGACTTCGACAACTACTTCCTGCTGCTGGTCGTCGCCGGCAACGAGACGACCCGGCACGCCATCACGCACGCGATGCGCGCGCTGATCGAGCATCCAGAGCAGGCGGAGCGGCTGCGCGAGGAGCCGGAGCTTATGCCGGTCGCGGTGGAGGAGTTCCTGCGCTGGGCGTCGCCGGTGTACCACTTCCGCCGCACCGCGACCCGCGACACCGAGGTCGGCGGCACCGCGATCCGGGCGGGCGACAAGGTCGTGCTGTGGTTCGCGTCCGCGAACCGCGACGAGGACGTGTTCGCCGACCCGTACCGGTTCGATGTGACCCGGACCCCGAACGACCACATCGCGTTCGGGAAGGGCTCGCACTTCTGCCTGGGCAGCGCGCTCGCCCGGCTGGAGATGCGGATCATGTTCGAGGAGCTGCTGCCGCGGCTGGCGGACGTGCGGCTCGCGGGCGGGATCCGGCGGGTGCGGTCCAACTTCGTCAACGGGATCAAGGAGATGCCGGTGACCGTCGCGCTGGCCTGATCACCGGCCTGATCACCGGCCCGGGTCCCGGCTTGATCGTTTCCCGCGTGTTATGTCCGGGGACGCTGCCATACTGCCCGCCATGTCCCCGCAGCTCCCGGCAGACCCCGCGCAGTCGACCCTCTACCTGGACTGGGTCGGGGAGGCCGACCCCGATACCGCGCCCGACGCGGAGAAGCTGTTCACGACCGTCCGTACCGGGCTCGCGCGCGCGTACGCGCGTCCCGGCCGGTTCCTGGACGACATGAAGCGGGAGGTGCGCCGCCTGCCCGCCGCGCACCTCCCCTGGTTCTGGGACACCGTCGGGCACCGGCTGATCCGGATCGCGCCCCGGCACGCCGCCACCGCCTACGCGGACGCCCGCGACGCCGAGGCCCGGCACGCGCTGCCGGTCGACGCCCAGTACCGGGTGGACAACGCCCTCCTGTTCGCGGGCGGCGGGGCCATCGGCGCCGCGCGGATCCGCGAGCACCAGGAGTGGCTCGCCGCGACGTACCCGGCCGACCGCGCGCACCGCGAGTTCGCCCGGTTCGTCGCCGCCTGGGGACGGGCCGGCGCCGCGCCGCCCGCCGACCTGCACAGCCGCGTCCGCAGGTCGGCGAAGGCCGCCGGGCTCGGGCTGTCCGAGGACGCGGAGATCCTCGCGCAGGCCCTCGCCGACGCGCGCGGCACCGCCGTCCCGGACGGCGTGCTCGACGGCGCCGCGAGGGTGTTCGCCAAGGCGCCGCCGCCCGCCGCCCTGCGCGCCGGGCTCGCGGAGATCTTCCCGACCGGCGCGGTCGACGGGTCCGCGTGGCTGCGGATGCTGGACGCCGCCGGCATCGTCGACGCGATGGCGGACGGCGAGGTCCGCCCGTCCGGCGGGCTCGCGGGCTGGCTCAGCGCGTTCGCCGCGCACTACTCCTACGTCCGCGTCGCCTATGGCGGCATCACCGCCCAGCCGATGCCGGACGAGCTGTACGCCGTGCTGCCGCGCCTGGCGGCCCGGCTGCGCGCCGAGGCCGTCCCGGTGCGGCTGCACGAGTCGCGCTACGGGGGCGTCCGGCCGTTCGACGCCGACCTCGTCGACGCGTGCCTCGCCGAAGGCGTCGCCGTGCACGACCTGGGCGAGGATGTGCGGCTGAACTTCTGGGGCGAGAAGTCCCGTCGCGACCTGAAGGCGCTCGCCGCCGACCCGGTGTTCGGGCCGCGGCTGGAGGGCACCGTCCACGCGAAGCTGCGGCAGGGCACCGCGATCTCGCGGCTCCCCGAGACGCCCGGCGTGGAGAAGGCCGTCCACGAACGGATCGGCCGCCAGATCGATCGGGTCGCCGAAGGCGGGGTCGCCGCCGCCGAGCAGGCCGTGGCCGTGCTGGAAGGCCTGCTCGACCCCCCGACGGCCGCCGCGCTGGACGGCCTCGGCGACGCGCTCGCCGGGCTCGACCTCATCGTCCCGCTCGCCCGCACGCTCCGCGCCGGGATCGTCGCCGAACTCGGCTGGCCCGCGCTGGACGAGGCGCTCGCGGACCTCGGCGGGCCCGTCGCCGGCGTGACGTGCACCTGGCCCGTCCTGACCGTCTACGGGCGGGGCCGGGCGATCGCCGTCGACCACGCGGGACGGCGCGGCGAGTGCGCGTTCCCCCTCCCCGAGGGGACGACGCTGCACACCGTCCACTACGCGGGCGGCGACTTCCTCATCGGCTGGTCCGAGCGCGAGCACGCGAGCGCCGCCACGCACGCGTTCTGGGCGAGCGCCCCCGGCGACGTCTTCGAGCCCGCCGTCAACTACGGGCTGCAGGCCTGGCGCGGGCCGCAGCAGGGCGCGCTCGGCTTCCAGCTCGAGGCCGGCGGCGGACGCTTCGACGGCGAGCGCGTCCTGCCGCCCGGAGGCCGGGAGGGCATGGGCCGCCGTGAGCGGCAGTTCTCCGACGGCTCCCGCATCTGGAGCTCGCCGAGCTATGCGCGCTCGCTCGGCGACTGGACGGTGCTCGACCTCGCGTCCGGCGAGCAGCGGCCCGCCGGCGCGCTGCCGGACTTCTTCGCCGCCGAACCACCCGGCGACGACGGGGCGTGGGACTTCGACCAGTGCAGCCTCGTCCGGCTCCCCGACGAAGTGACCGGGTCGCCGCTCGGTTCCTCCGGCGGCCTCGCCGGCTTCCGCGTCGCCGAGCGGGAGGCGGAGCGCGGCCGGCCGCCGTCCGGCTGGACGATCGAGGGCGTCGACGGCCGCCGCGGAGGGCTCCGCTACACCAAGAACGGCGGCACCCCGTGGGGCGTCCTCCGCATGCCCGGCGGCCCCGATCTGGTGATGGCGTCGGTCCGCTACAGCGCGATCAGGGAGATGCGCTGCCACGACCCGTCCGACGGTTCGCTGCTGTGGGAGGGGCGCCCGTTCCCCGGGGGCGAGGCCAAGCCGTGGCCGGACCGCAAGGACCGGCCGCAGCTCCCGCCGCCCGCCTTCTGGCACTTCCTCGCCCCGCGCGACGCCGCCTCCTCCGCGGCGCTCCGCCGCACCAGCGAGGAGACCGCCCGCATCCTGCTGGACGCGGCGCCCTCGCCGGAGGCGGTGCGGGACGCGCTGGCCCGCGAGTTGCCCGAGGTGACCGACCCGGCGATCGTCGCCGGGGTCGTCGACACGGTGCTGCGCGCCGCGGCCGCGCTGGGCCGCCGGCGTGCGCTGTCGCGCCGCGTCGAGGTGATCCGGTCCGGCGCGCGGGTGCGGCCGCCCGCCGAGACCCCCGACCCCGACCTGGACGACGCGCTGCTCGGGCTGCTGCCCGCGCCGCCGCTGCACGCGAGGGAGGAGCGGGCGCCACGGCCCGCGACCGTCACCGCGATCGCCGCCGACGGCCGGTTCCTCGACGGCGCGATCGACGAGACCGTCCGGCTGGTCAGCCCGCCCGCGCGCCCCCTCGACTGGTCGCCGCTGCTCGGCGCGATCGACGCGGCGGCGTGGCGGCTCGTCGCACCCGGAACCCCGGACCGGGACCGGGCGGCCCTCGCCGCGCTGCTGCGCACCTGGGCGGACCAGCCGTTCGCGCGCCCCGGCACCTGGCGGCGCGGCTACGCGACCGGCGCGGCCCTCGCCGGGCTCGACGCGACCGTCATCGTCGGCGTGGTCCCGTCCGCCGACGGGCCGATCGACCCCGAGCGCGCCTACCGGTTCGTGCAGCGCGCCGACGCCCCGGAGCCGGCCGGCGCGAAGAAGACCGAGACCGTCACCGTCACCCGCGACGACGCCGCCCGGCTCCGCCGCCTCCTCGACCTGTACGACCGGCACGGGCCGCTCGCGCCGGACAAGGACGCCGTCGCCGCGTTCACGCGGGGCACCGGCGTCCGCCGCGCGATCGCGACCCTCGTCCTCGACGGCCTGCCCCGGCGCGCCTACGTGGGCGGCGACGCCGGCACCCGGTTCGACGCCCACGAGAAGATGCTGCGGACCAAGCCGTACTCGGCGACCAGGCAGATCGCGCGGGAGGCCGAGGACCTCTCGAGCCGCCTCGGCGTCCCCGGCCGGCAGCGCGTCGTCGCCGCCGCGCTGCCCGGCGACCCCGCCGAGCTGTGGGAGGAGGGCGGCTTCGCGGCCGCCGCCGCGCGCATGGCCGAGGCCTGGTCGGGGCTCCTCGGCCGCCGCGCCGCCGTCGACGAGGACCTCGTCGCCGACCTGGAACGCGGCTTCGGCGGCGCCGACCAGTGGGCCACCGTCCTCGCCGACCCCGCCGCGTCCACGCTCGCCGCCGACGACCTGACCTGCGTCGTCGCCGACCGCGAACCGTACGGGATCGGCGTCCACACCGTCTCGCCCAGCGGCACGGCGAGCCCGCGGGGCCTGTACGGCGACCCGTACGACCCGCTCGCGTCCGTGCTGGTGTGGGCGCTGACCGAGCGCCCCGTCGGCGATCCGGCGACCCCCGGCGCGGCCGCCCTCGCCGCGCGGCTGGAAGCCCGGCTGGCCGCGCCCGGCCTGCTGTTCCCGCTCGGCGAGCTCTCCCTCGGCGACACCGAGCGGCGCAGGCTGCTGTTCGGGCCGCACACCCATCCGGTCCGCCGGGTGACCGCGGGCGAGGTGCCGGCGGAGGCCGACGCGTCCGCCCTCGCCTTCGACGACGGCCTGCTGATCGTCGACGGCCGGCAGCGGCGGGCGTCCGTCGTGCTGCGCCCGTCGGCGCTCGCCGACCCGGCGGCCCGCGCGCGCTTCGAAGACCTCTGCGCCGACCACGGTCTGCACGAGCTGCTCCGCCGCGTCGACGCCGTCCGGGCGCGCGCGGACGCCGTCGCCGGCATGGCGGCCCGCGCCGCCGCGACGCCCGTCCCGCCCGGCGGCTACGAGGCGAACCCGCTGCTCAGCGTCCCCGACCTGGTCGCCGAGGCCGCCGCCGAACTCGGCACGAGCGAGGACGCGGCGGCGCTCTACCTGCAACTGCTCACGCTGCTGCGCCCGACCGACCGGAACGTCCGCAAGTGGAACGGCTGGACGGCCGCGCGGCACAAGGCGGCCCAGGCGGAGCTCGTGGACCGCGCCCTCGTTCAAGAGGACAAGCGCGCCCGCGCGGGCCGCACCGCGTTCATCCCCGGCGAATGGCTCGCGCTCAAGGCCCCCGAACTCCCCGTCGAGACCGCGAAGCTCGCCGCCCACCTGGCCAGGGCGGGGCGCGACAAGACCGCGGGCGGGCCGTTCCTCCGCCTGCTGCCCCCGCGCCCCCTCCACGAGATGTTCGAGAACGCCTGGACGGCCCGCCGTCCGACCTAGCCGCCGCCGCTACGCGTAGGGGTCGCCCGCCTCCAGCGCCAGCCGGCGGATCTCCTTGAGGTCGTTCTGGGTGTAGTCGGCGGGCAGCTCGATGCCGAGGCCGAGGAACACCCGCCTCATCTCGTCCGGCGTCGGCTGCTCGCCGAGCCGCAGGTGCTTGACGGTGTCCAGCGGCAGCCGCTTGGCCTGCTGGAAGCTGACGTGCAGCTCCGACTCCCAGCACTGGTACGTCGGCGTGCCGCTGTTGATGACCAGCGCCGGGAACTCCGGGCCGCGCTGGGTGAAGACCAGGCAGCTGGTCGACATCTCGTAGCGCAGCAGCGAGTACGCCGACGACAGCCGGATGTCGATGTCGAGCATCTCGTAGCGCTGCTGGTGCCAGCAGCCGGCGAGGATCGTCGCGAACAGCTCGCGCCGCGTCTCCTCGACGGACCAGGCCTGCTCGGGCGCGTCCTGCGCGGTCGCCAGCCGCTGGTGCAGGCCGACGAACCGGCCGCACAGGTCCGGGTCCATCGGGTCGAGGATCTCCAGCCGGAACTCGAGCTTGCGCCGCAGCGGACGCGCGGTCCGCACGCACTCGGGGAGCGTGACCGCGCGGACGTAGGCGCCGGTCGCGCCGCGGAACCACCACACCCGGGTGTCGCGGCGCGCCTCGGCGAGCACCCGGTTGCAGTCGGCGCCGCTGACGACCTGCACGTCCGGCTGCCGGCGCAGCCCGTCCGCCAGCGCGTTCACCGACTCCTGGACGAGCTCGCCGCGGGTGTCGCCGCGGGCCCGGTCGCGCAGCAGGACGATCGACACGACCGCGAGCGTCGCCATCGTCGCGCTCTGCACCACGCTGGTGGACGCGATGCCGGTGACGTCCAGGCCCAGGATGACCACGGCCAGCACGAACGCGACGCCGACGTCGACGTAACCCGTGAGCAACCTCCAGAACCGCTGCATCCGCCCGCTCCAGTCACGCTCCGCCACCCGGCCGCGACGATCCTAGCCACCCCGCCCGACCACCAGAACCCCTTGCCCGCACGGCGTTCCGGCCGTCCCGGGCCGCCGCGGGCGCGCACCGGGGAGCCGAAGGGGCTTGACCGAATCGTGTTCGGATGGGTGGGGTTGCGGGGGTACGGTGTCCGGAACGTCCGAGTGGTTGGAGGGTCGATGCCGCAGCTCGCCGAAATGGTCCCGCCGTCGGTCGCGGGCGCCGTGCTCCGCGCCGTGTACGCGCTCCCCGATCCGGTGCGGCGGCTGATCGCCGGGCGGCCGGTGGTGCGGGACGGGCAGCGGCTCGCGCTGGACGCGCAGCTGCTCCTGCTGATGACGCGGCTGGAGGGCGCGAGCCTGACCGGGGCGACGCCGGCGGAGGCACGGCAGGGCCTCGCGCGCGGGCAGCAGTACATCAACCGGCTGCCGGAGCGGCCGGTCCGGACGCGGGACCTCACCGCCGCCGAGACCGTCCCGGCGCGGCTGTACGAGCCGAAGGGGCTGGCGGAGGGCTCGCCGGTGCTGGTGTTCTTCCACGGCGGCGGCTGGGTGATCGGCGACATCGGGACGCACGACTCGGTCTGCCGGTACCTCGCGGTGAACGCGGAGGTGCGGGTGCTTTCGGTGGACTACCGGCTCGCGCCTGAGCACCCGTTCCCGGCGGCGGCGGACGACGCGCTCGCGGCGTACGCGTGGGCGGTGGAGAACGCGGCGGCGCTCGGGGCGTCCCCGGACGCGATCGCGGTCGGCGGCGACAGCGCGGGCGGGAACCTCGCGGCGGTCGTCGGGGCGTTCGCGGACCGCAGGCCGGACTTCGCGCTGCTGTTCTACCCGGCGACCGACATGTCGGTGCGGCGGCGGTCCCGGGAGCTGTTCGCGGACGGCTTCTACCTGACCGACGCGGACATGGTCTGGTTCAGCGACCACTACTGCCCGGACGTGGCGCGGCGCACCGACCCGAAGGCGTCGCCGCTGCTCGCGGACGACCTGAGCGGGTTCCCGGCCACCTACCTCGTCACCGCCGGGTTCGACCCGCTGCGGGACGAGGGGGAGGCGTTCGCGAAGCGGCTGCAGGAGTCCGGGGTGCGGGTCGCGCTGCGCCGGCAGGAGGACCTCATCCACGGGTTCGCGAACATGTGGGGGCTCGGCGGCCGGTTCCAGGAGGCCCTCTCCGAAGCGGCCGGGGCGCTGCGGACCGGCCTCCTCTGACCCGCAAAGGCCCGCCCCCGGGGCGGGGGCGGGCCCATGAGCGCGGGGATCAGAGGGGGAGGCCGGTGAAGATCATGACCTTCTCCTCGGTGTAGTCGGCCATCGCCGACCGCAGCCCCTCGCGCCCGACGCCGGAGTCCTTCACGCCGCCGTACGGCATCTGGTCGGCGCGGTAGGACGGGACGTCGCCGATGACGACGCCGCCCACGTCCAGCTCCCGGTGGGCGCGGAACGCGATGTCGAGGTTCCGCGTGAACACGCCCGCCTGCAGCCCGAACTTCGAGTCGTTGACCAGCGCGAACGCCTCGTCCACCCCGTCGACGGGCTGGACCAGCATGACCGGCCCGAAGACCTCCTCGCGCGCCACCTTCGCGTCGGCGGGGACGTCGGCGAGGATGGTCGGGGCGTACGTCGCGCCCTCGCGGGTGCCGCCCACCAGGACCTTCGCGCCCGCCGCGACGGCCTCGTCCACCCAGGCCTCGACGCGCTCGGCGGCGTCCTGGCTGACCAGCGGGCCGACCTGCGTCTTGTCGTCCCACGGGTCGCCGGTGACGAGGGAGCCGACCTGCTCGACGAGCTTCGGCACGAACTCCTCGTACACCGACCGGTCGACGTAGACGCGCTGGACCGCGATGCAGCTCTGCCCGGCCTGGTAGTTCGAGAACAGCCCGATCCGCTTGGCGGCCCAGTCGAGGTCGGCGTCCGGCAGCACGACCGCGGCGCCGTTGCCGCCGAGCTCAAGGGTGACGTGCTTGCGCGGCACCTGGTCGTTGATCGCCCAGCCGACCGGCACGGACCCGGTGAACGACACGATCGGCAGCCGCGGGTCGTCGACGAGCGCGGACGCCCGGTCGTTCGGGACCGGCAGGACGGAGAACATCCCGGCGGGCAGGTCCGTCTCGGCGAGCAGCTCGCCGAGCAGCAGCGCCGACAGCGGTGTCGCGGGCGCCGGCTTCAGCACGATGGGGGTGCCTGCCGCGATCGCCGGGGCGATCTTGTGGGCGGCGAGGTTCAGCGGGAAGTTGAACGGCGAGATGCCGAGCACCGGGCCCTTCGGCACGCGGGTGATGTACGCCATCCGGCCCTCGGCGGCGGGGTCGGTGTCCAGCCGCTGGGTGGTGGCGCTGAACCGGCGGGCCTCCTCGGCGGCGAACCGGAACGTGGAGATCGCGCGGGTCACCTCGCCGCGCGCCCACAGCAGCGGCTTCCCGTTCTCGCCGGTGATCAGCCGGGCGACCTCCTCGGCGCGCTCGGCGAGCCGCGCGGACACGTGCGCGAGGGCCTCCGCGCGCACGTGCAGCGGGAGCGCCGCGGCCTGCTTGCGGATCGCGTCGGCCGCCGCGACCGCCTCTTCCACCTGCGCGGGCGTCGGCACGGCGGCCGTCCCGACCACCCGGCCGTCGTAGGGGTGCGTAACGGTCAGCTCACCGTCACCGGTCTCGGGGCGACCGGCCAGCCAGAATGGGGTCACGTTCATGACCTCACGCTATCTCCGGCGGGCCGGATGGCGAGTCTCCAGGACGGCCAATCGCGCCGCCCTCGTTGGACGTGACGGCCAGTGCGATCCACAGTTCGGCGCGGGCGGCGGGGTCGTCGAGATCGCGGCCGAGCAGCTCGGCGGCCTTGCGGATCCGGGACCGCAGGGTGTGCCGGTGCACGCCGAGCGCCCGGGCGGCGGCCTCGCCCTGCCCGTTGGCGGCGACGTAGGCGCGGACCGTCCCGACCAGGTCCTCGGCGGCCAGCGGGGCGAGCAGCGCCTCGGCGAAGGCCCGCGCGGCCTCCGGCTCCAGCAGCCCGAGGACGCCCTGCCCCGGCAGGTCCGCGTGCCGCAGGACGGGCCGTCCGGTGCGGCGGGCCGCCGCGAGCGCGTCCTCCGCCTGCCGCAGCGCCCCGGCGAGGGCCCCGGCCCCGGCGTCCGCCTCCTCGAGATCGCTGACGCCGATGGGGCCGGTGCCCGCGAGAAGCGCCGTGACCGCGCCGGTCAGTTCGTCCGGGACGATCACGGCGGTGCCGCCGTCGAGCGGCGCGGCCAGGCAGCGCTCCCCGGCGGGGTCGGTCTCCAGCGCGTCGATCACGGCGCCGCCGCCCGCGCAGGCCAGCACCCGGACCGGTCCGCGCGGCACGGCCGGGCCGGCGGCGGGGAG
>NZ_WBMR01000221.1 GCF_008923365.1 Actinomadura montaniterrae | reverse complement strand
GTCGTCGCGCTGCTCGGCGCGCAGCCCGAGGATGATCTCCTCGACGGCCTTGCGGGTCAGGTCGCGCACCTCGGTGACCGCCCGGTCGTCGTCGGCGCGGCCGGCCCACAGCGCCGTGTCGATCGGCTCGCCGAAGCCGAAGTAGAGCCGCTGCGGGCGCGGGATCGGCGTCGGCCCGACGCCGCGCGAAACCGGCATCAGCACGTCGTCGCGCATGCCGCGCTCGCCGAGGACGGCGCGGCCGAGCAGCCGGGCCGGGGCGAGCAGCGGGCTGCCCGGATCCAGCACGGTGGTGAACATCTCCTCCACCCCCACCGACCCGAACGGGATGATCGGGCAGCCCGCCTCCACGGCGAGGCGCGCGAAGCCCAGCCGGCCCTCCCACTGCAGCCGGTACCGGTCGGCGCGGTCGCGCGTCGCCTCCCGCGCGCCCCCGGGGAACACCACGACCATCTGCCCGTCCCGCAGCAGGGCGCGGCAGTTGTCGCGCGTCCCGTCGACCGAGCCGCCCATGTCCATCACGGTGCGCCAGCCCGGGATCCGCCAATGCGCGTGGTCGGCCAGCGACCGCACCCACACCCCGCGCCGCCGGTGGATCTCGAAGAAGATCAGCGGCGCGTCGACCACCCCGTACACCGTGTGGTTCCCGACCAGCAGCGCCGGACCCGTCTCGGGCACGTTCTCCATGCCGTGGAAGACGGGCGAGGTGTACGCGCGCCACGGCTCGAGCGCCAGGCTCGCGGCGCGGATCAGCGCGCCGGACGGCGGGGTCCAGTCGAGTGGGGAGGCCATGGCGCCGATCGTAAGGCAGGCCGACCCCCGCTCCTGACCCAAGGGTCAGTGAACGCTTACAACGCCCTCCGCATAGAACGAGTCCACCGCCGGCTGCCCGGTGTAGTTCGGCCCGGCCTGGTCATCGGCCCCCAGGTAGCGATAGGGAAGCCGCACCCCCCGCCCTCCCCGCAGGGAGATGCGGCGGCGCCGCCCGTCATAGCGGAAGCCGGCCTCGCGGAGCGCCGCCACCAGCCGCCGCCCGCCCGGCGACCCGTCCGCGAGCCGGACGCTCGCCACGTCGAAGCTCGCCGCGAGCAGCCCGTTCGGGGTCAGCCATGAAGCGGCCCGCGCCAGGACGCGCAGCTTGTCGCCGACGTAGTGCAGCCCGTGCACGCACGTGATCAGGTCGTACGGCTCGTCGGGCGCCCACTCCGCGACGGACGCGGTGACGAGCCGCACGGCCCTCGCCTCGGGCAGGAAGTGGTCGGTCAGGTCGACGCCCGTGATGCGCGCGTCCGGGCGTTGCGCGGCTGCCTCGGCCAGCGCGCGGCCCGCGCCGCAGCACAGGTCCAGCCAGGCGCCGCCGAGCTCGGTGAGCACGTCGATCCCGAGCTCCCGCCCGTACGACCTCAGGGTGCGCTCCCGGTTCATGGCGCAGTTGGCCACCACCGGAGACCTCTCCAGCGTCATGTCGTCCAGCCGCCGTTCCATGCCCGGATTCTGACACCGCGCGCGGTCCGGCGACGGGGGACGCTCGGAGAACTACCATTGCGGCGGTGAGCGCGCGGGACGTCCTTGAGCATCTGCAGCGGCTCGGCATGTCCGGATACGAGGCGAAGGCGTACGTGGCCCTCGTCGGGGCGGGCAGGCCGGTCAACGGTTACGAGGTGGCGAAGCGCTCCGGGGTCCCGCGCAGCACCGTCTACGAGACGCTCGGCAAGCTGGTGGCGCGAGGCGCCGCCTACGAGCTGCGGGGGTCGTCCGACGCGACCGAATACCTGCCGCTGCCACCTGAGGCGCTCCTCGACCGGATGCGGCGGGAGTTCGACGGGTCGGTCGCCGTGCTGCGGTCGGCGCTGCCGGCCGTGGCGGCGGCCCCGGAGGGCCACCTGATCCACGGGCTGAAGGACGCCGAGGCCATGCTGGACCGGGCGGAGGACGTGATCGCCGGGGCCCGGCGCGGCCTGGTCATGTCGGTGTGGCCGGAGGAGATGGCGCGGCTGCGGGCGGCCGTCGTCGACGCCGCCGGGCGGGACGTCGAGGTGTCGGTGGTCTCGTTCGGCGAGGATCCGTTCGGCGGGGACGGGACGGGGGCCGTCTATCGGCACCGGTACTCCGCGCCCGAGGCCGTCCTGGAGGATCTGGGGTACCGGCTCCTCGTGGTCGTCGGAGACCGGCGGGAGGCCGTCGTCGGCGGGTTCGGCGAGGGCGCGGCGTGGGGGATCTACACGGCGGACCCGGCGGTCGCGCTGATGGCGGCCGAGTACGTGCGGCAGGACATCGCCCTGCAGATCCTCGCGGACCGGGTCGGCGCCGAGGAGATCGACCGGCTGTTCGCCACCGATCCGGGACTCCTGCGCCTCCTCGGCCGCTCCTGACCCCGCGTTCAGGCGGTGGTGTGGCCGACGGCGTCGGCGACGACGGCGGTCACGTCGCGCGTGCGGGAGTACACGGCGCGTTGCAGCTGGGCGCCGTTGCCGCGCTCCAGGAGGCCGTGCAGGAGCCGGGTGGCGGTCTCCAGGTCGCCCGCGCGGTCGAGCGCCGGGCCGAGATGCTCCAGCAGCGCGCGGACCACCTCGTGGACGGGCGCCGCGCGGCGGGTCGCGGGGTGCACGAGGTCCTCGCGCAGCCCGGACCGTCCGGCCCGCCACATCGCCAGCCGCATCAGGTCGGCGCGGACGGGGTCGGGCGGCTCGCCGGCGTGCCACGACTCGGCGGCGGTGTCGACCATGGCCCGGACGAGGGCGGCCATGAGCACCGCGTCGTCGGCGCGCATGCACACGTCGGGGACGCGGATCTCCACGGTGGGGTAGCGGCGGGACAGCCGCGCGTCGTAGTAGATCATCCCCTCGTCGACGAGCGCGCCGGTGGCCAGCAGCGCCTCGACGGTCGCGCGGTAGGCCTTCGCGGAGCCGAACAGCTCGGTGGGGCCGCTGGACGGCCACCGCCCCCACACCTGGTGCCGCCAGCTGTCGTAGCCGGTGTCGGCGCCCTGCCAGAACGGGGAGTTGGCGCTGAGGGCGAGCAGCGGCGGCAGCCAGGGCCGGATCCGGTCGAGGACGGCGACGCCCTCGTCCGGCGACGCGACGCCCACGTGGACGTGGCAGCCGCAGGTGAGCTGCTCGTCGGCGGTGGCCCCGTAGGTGTCCGACATGCGCCGGTAGCGGTGCGACGGGGACAGCGACGGGCGGACGGTGACCGGGGAGGTCGCGAGGGCGGCGACCGTGATGCCGACGCCCGCCGCGGCCTGCGCCGCCGCCTGCCGCGCCGACCTGACGTGCGCGGACACCTCGTCGAGGGTGCTGCAGACCGGGGTGCAGATCTCCAGCTGCTCGCGCTGCAGTTCGCATTCCAGCGGTTCGGAGCGCCGGCCGCCGTTGAACAGGACCTCGGCGTGCCGGCGGGCGTACTGGACGACGGAGCCGGAGACGGCCTGCGGCACGCCGCTGACGGGGTCGACGAGGAGCAGCTCCTCTTCCACCCCGAAGGTGCGCATACCCGCCGAACTGCGAAGTGTCACTAGATGGTTGTGCCCTCAGCGCACTGAAGTACCTCCTCCGGGTGACACCCGGACGGCCGGAGGCGGCGTGAAGCGGCCAGGGGAGCGGGCTAGCGGACGGCTCCGGGTTCTGCCTGCGCGAGGACGATGATGAACGAGGCCGTGACCATGACCGGACCGCGGTCCAGATGGTCCAGCCAGCGGCGGGCGGCGTCCCGGTCCAGGTGGCCCGCGTCGACGGCGCGGCCGGTGTTGCGGCGCAGCCCGAACACGTGTTCGGCCGTGGCTGGATCGCGGAACACCGGCGCCGCGTTCAGCACCGACCGGACCGCGAACCCGGCCGCCTCCGCCAGCCGCGGGATCTGCCGTCCCATCGCCCGGTTCCGGTTGGCGTTCTCGGCGACGAACCTGGTGAACGCGAGGCTCGTCTCCAGGTCGGGGTGGTCGATCGCGAGGGTGTGCCAGTCGGGTTCGGCGAGCGCCAGCAGCCCGCCCGGCCGCAGGACGCGGCAGAGCTCGCCGAGGGCGCGGGACGGGTCGTCCAGGTGCATCATCACCCGGTCCATCCGGGCCCGGTCCACGGCGCCGGCGTCCAGGGGGAGGGCGTGCGCGTCGGCCCGCTCCACCCGGACGCCGGGCAGGTCCGCGGTGCGGCGGCGCGCCTCGTCCGCCATGGCCGGGTCGTGGTCGACGCCGATCACGGTGCCCGACGGCCCGGCCGCGGACGCGAGGGCGGCCAGGTCGGTGCCGGGCCCGCAGCCGGCGTCCAGCACCGTGTGGCCGGGCTCGATGGCGAGGGCCTCCAGCATGTGGCGCTTGTAGGCGCCGGCCACGTCCGTCGCGGCGACCCGGTCGAGGTAGTCGATGCTCGCTGCCATGCGGTGATCAAACCAGCCGGATGTGGAGAGAGTGTGCGCTCACGGTGCGAGCCATGTGCGCAGCAGCGCGCCGGTCTCCTCCAGGCGGTCGATGTAGAGCATGTGGCCGGACTCGATCTCGCTGATCGTCAGGCCGGGGCCGAGGGCGGCGCGGCAGTCCACGACGAACTCGGGGCGCACCAGGTCGGCGAGCGTCGCGATCACCAGGTGGGTCGGCAGGTCGGCGGGCGGCGGGACGTGCGGGCGCGCCATCTCCGAGTACGCCGTCACGATCGCGGCCGGCTCGTACCGCCAGCGGGTGCGCCCGTCCGGGCCGTGCTCCAGGTGCTCGCCGACCTCGTCGTTCACGGTCTCCTCGGACGCCAGGGACCACCGCGCCACCAGCGACGCCCGCGCCTCGACGGCGTCCGCGAACGACACCGCGGCCATGTATCCGCGGGCGTTCCGCGCGGCCTCCGCCGGGTCGAGGCCGATCGCCGGGTCCAGCAGGACGAGCCGCCGCACCCGGTGCGGCGCGGTCCGTGCCAGATGCACCGCGATCATGCCGCCGTAGGAGTGCCCGACGAGGTCGGCCTGGTCGAGGCCCTCGGCGTCCATGACCGCGAGGACGTCCTCGACGTGCTGCTCGACGCCCCACGGCGGCTCGTGCGGGGAGCGGCCGTGCCCGCGCAGGTCGGGCGCGAGGGTGTACCGGTCCGCGAGGTGCCGCTCGGCCGTCCGCCGCCACCGGGCCCCGTGCCCCGTGACGCCGTGCAGCGCCACCAGCGGCGCCCCCGATGGATCTCCGTACCGATGAACATGCAACGCCGCGTCCGTCATGCTGGAAAGCGTAAACGCGGAGTAAGCCCCGGGCTCCCCGTTCGCCGATCGGCCGCCGCCGATCTCCGGTGCCCCGCGCCGGTCAGGAGCGTTCCCAGCGGACGGAGCTGAGCGCGAGCAGCGCGACGTGGAAGGACACGCACGACTCGACGTCGTCGAGGTCGGCGTCCAGGACCCGCTCGATGCGGCGGAGCCGCTCGTAGAAGGCCGGACGCGACAGGTGGGCCTGCTGCGCCGCGACGGCCTTGTTCCGCCCCGACTCGAGGTACAGCTCCAGGATGCGGGTGAGGTCGCTGCCGCGCTGCGCGTCGTACTCCAGCAGCGGGCCGAGTTCCCGCTCGACGAACGTCTGGACGCGGGCGTCGTCGCGCAGCAGGTGCAGCAGGCCGCGCAGCCGCAGGTCGGGCAGCCGGTAGAACAGCCGGCCGCCGGAGCCGCGGGCGGCGACGTCGGCGACCTGCTCGGCCTCCAGGAACGAGCGGCGGACGTCCCGGATCGTCTCCACGACGGACCCGGCGGCCATCACGGTGTCGCCGCCGGACTGCTTGCGGATCCGGGTGGCGACGTCGGTGAGCGCGGTCTCGGCGTCCGCGCGGGCGGGCAGCGAGGCCAGCACGCCGACCCGGGCCTGCGGGCCGCCCTCGTCCAGCACGCCGACGAGGGCGGGCAGGCGGGCGTCCTTGCAGGCGGCGGCGGCCGTCTCGGCGAGCGCCGACAGCTCCCCGACGGGCGGCGCGGACCCCCGCCCCGCGTGCGCGGACCCGCGGTTCCGCAGCACGGCCCCGAGCAGCCGCCGCCCGGACAGCGGCACGCCGAGCGCGCGGGCGCGGGCGGCGGCCTCCTGGGGGTCGGAGTAGGCGTGCGCGAGGATCCGGGCGATGATCGTCCCGTGCGCCTGCCGCTCGACGCTCTCGGCGTGCCGGTCCAGCAGCCGGCCGAGCGCGAGGGTGGTCGCGGCCCGCTCGATCAGCACGGTCTCGCGCGGCGACGGCGGCGAGCCGAGCACGATGATCAGCCGTCCCCAGTCCTCGCCGCGGGCGCCGACCGTGGTGACGAGCCAGCCGGACGCGGTGTCGTAGCCGGTGCGGGTCCGCGGCCGGACGGCGCGCGAGCGGGTCTCCCACGCCGACAGCAGCTCGGCGGGGTCGCGGCCGTCGGCGTCGGCGGCCAGCACGCGGTGCGACAGGTTCTCCAGCACCACCGGGTGCCCGCCGATCGCGGCGACCTGCCGGACGACCTCGTCGGTGGAGGCGCCCTCCACCGACAGCTGGGTGAAGATCTCGTGCAGCTGCTCGGAGGCGCGCAGCTCGGCGAACTGCTCCTGGACGATCCGGGCGTGCACGGACTCGGTGATGTCGACGAACGCCGGCTCGTGCGCCAGCACGACCACCGGGAGGCCGAGGTCCTCGGCGGCGGCGACCAGCGCCGCGGGCGGGCTGCTGGCGTACCGCCGGCCGAGTTCGATCATCAGGCCGCTGACGCCGACCTCCGCGAGGTCGGCGATGTAGGCGCGCAGCCGGTCCGGCTCGTCGGGCAGCGCGATGCCGGTGGTGAGCACCAGCTCGCCGCCGTGCAGCAGGTGCGCGATGTCGGTGACCTCGGCGACGTGCACCCAGCGGACGAGGTTGCCGGTGCGGTCGGCGCCGGCGACGACGCGCGGCTGCCCGCGGCGGACCGCGTCGAGCTGGAGGACGTCGTCGAGTGTGGGCAGCATCGCCCGCGATGATATCCGACAGCCTGTCAACGGGGATGACCACGAGGTTTACAGGGTGTAGGCGTCCGGGGGAGGCGCCGGGGGACGCCGCGTTCCACTCCGTCAACCGGCGGGCCGGTGTCGTGACACTCTGCCGCTGGCCCCGCGGTTCCGCCGGAACGAGACTTGGGCCATGTCGGAACACGCGAACCTGCTCCGGCGCCACAGGGCGGTCATGCCGTCCTGGATGGCGCTCAACTACCAGGACCCCATCGAGATCGTCGGCGGCAAGGGAAACCGCGTGACCGACGCCGAGGGCGAGACCTACCTCGACTTCTTCACGGGCATCCTCACCAACATGATCGGGTACGACGTGCCCGAGGTGCGGGAGGCGGTGGAGCGGCAGCTCGCCACCGGCGTCGTGCACACCTCCACCGCCTACCTGCTGCGCGGCCAGGTCGAGCTGGCGGAGAAGATCGCCCGGCTGTCCGGCATCCCGGACGCGAAGGTGTTCTTCGCCAACTCCGGCACCGAGGCCAACGAGACGGCGCTGCTGCTGGCGGCGTACGCGCGGCGCAGCGACCAGGTCCTCGCGATGCGGCAGAGCTACCACGGCCGCTCGTTCGGCGCGACCGGCATCACCGGCAACCGGGCCTGGACGAACCTGTCCTACTCGCCGCTGAACGTCCACTTCCTGCACGGCGCCGACCGCCACCTCCCGCAGTTCGCCGGCATGTCCGACGAGGCGTACGTCGACGCGTGCGTGCAGGACCTGCGGCACGTCCTCGCGACCGCGACCGGCGGCGACGTCGCCGCGCTGATCGCGGAGCCGATCCAGGGCGTCGGCGGGTTCACGATGGCGCCGGACGGCCTGTTCGCCGCCTACAAGGAGGTCCTCGACGAGGCGGGCATCCTGTTCATCTCCGACGAGGTGCAGACCGCGTGGGGCCGGACGGGCCAGGGCTTCTGGGGCATCGACAACCACGGCGTGACGCCCGACATGATGACGTTCGCCAAGGGCCTCGGCAACGGGTTCGCGGTCGGCGGCGTCGTCGCGCGCGGCGAGCTGATGGACGCGCTCCACGCCGTCGGGCTCTCCACGTTCGGCGGGAACCCGATCTCGATGGCTGCGGCGAACGCGACCCTCGACTACGTCCTGGACCACGACCTGCAGGCCAACGCCGCCAAGCAGGGCGCGACGATCATCGGGGGCCTGCGGGACGCGTCGGCGCGGTTCCCGGTCGTCAAGGACGTCCGCGGCAAGGGCCTGATGTTCGCGATCGAGCTCGCGGACCCGGAGACCGGCGAGCCGAGCTCGCCGCTGGCCGCCGCGCTGATGGAGGCGGCCCGCGAGCGGGGGCTGCTGGTCGGCAAGGGCGGCCTGTACGGCAACGTGGTGCGCATGGCCCCGCCCCTCACCCTGACCGACGCCGAGGCCCTCGAAGGCCTGGGCATCCTGATCGCCTCGCTGGAGTCCGTGACCGCGGACGCCGCCGCGAAGGCCGCGACCGGAAAGACCGCCTGATGACCGAGACCAAGCACATCACCCACTGGATCGGCGGCAAGCCGTTCGACGGGGACGCCACCCGGCGCGGCGACGTCTACGAACCCGCGACCGGACGCGTCGCCGGGCACGTCGACTTCGCGTCCGCCGCCGAGGTGGACGCCGCCGTCGCCGCCGCGAAGGCCGCGTTCCCCGGCTGGCGGGACGCGTCCCTGTCCAAGCGGACGTCCGTGCTGTTCCGGTTCCGCGAACTGGTCGCCGCGCACCGCGACGAGCTGGCCGCGCTGATCTCCGCCGAGCACGGCAAGGTGCTGTCGGACGCGGCGGGCGAGGTCGCGCGCGGCCTGGAGGTCGTGGAGTTCGCCTGCGGCATCCCGCACCTGCTCAAGGGCGGGTTCTCGGAGAACGTGTCCACGAAGGTGGACGCCTACTCGATCCTGCAGCCGCTCGGCGTCGTCGCCGGGATCACCCCGTTCAACTTCCCGGCGATGGTGCCGATGTGGATGTTCCCGGTGGCGATCGCGTGCGGGAACACGTTCGTGCTCAAGCCGTCGGAGAAGGACCCGTCGGCGTCGGTGCGGATCGCGGAGCTGTGGGCCGAGGCGGGCCTGCCGGACGGGGTGTTCAACGTCGTCCACGGCGACAAGGCCGCGGTGGACGGGCTGCTGCACCACCCGGACGTGAAGGCCGTCAGCTTCGTCGGCTCAACGCCGATCGCGCGGTACATCTACGAGACGGCGGCGGCGAACGGCAAGCGGGTGCAGGCGCTCGGCGGCGCGAAGAACCACATGCTGGTGCTGCCGGACGCCGACCTGGACCTCGCCGCGGACGCGGCGGTGTCGGCGGGCTTCGGCTCGGCGGGCGAGCGCTGCATGGCGATCTCCGTCGTGGTCGCCGTCGACCCGGTCGGCGACGAGCTGATGGCGAAGATCCGCGAGCGGGTCGCCAAGCTCAAGATCGGCCCCGGCGACCACCCCGAGTCGGAGATGGGCCCGCTGGTCACCGGGGCGCACCGCGACAAGGTCGCCTCCTACCTCGACAGCGGCGTCGCGCAGGGCGCCACCCTCGCGATCGACGGCCGCGAGACGCCGGTGCTCGGCGGCGCGGGCGGCGGGTTCTGGCTCGGCCCGACCGTCCTCGACCACGTCACCCCGGAGATGGACGCCTACAAGGACGAGATCTTCGGCCCGGTGCTCGCGGTCGTGCGGGCCGGCTCGTACGAGGAGGCCATGGAGCTGATCTCGGCGAACCCGTACGGCAACGGCACCGCGATCTTCACCAACGACGGCGGGGCCGCGCGCCGCTTCCAGAACGAGGTGGAGGTCGGCATGGTCGGGATCAACGTGCCGATCCCGGTGCCGATGGCGTACTACTCGTTCGGCGGCTGGAAGGACTCGCTGTTCGGCGACAGCCACGCGCACGGCATGGAGGGCGTCCACTTCTACACGCGCACCAAGGCCGTCACGGCACGCTGGCTCGATCCTTCTCACGGCGGCGTGAACCTCGGGTTCCCCACCAACGGCTGACGGCCCCCGCGCCCGCGCGATCGGTCTCCGCGCCCGTGCGATCGGTCTCCGCGTCCGCGCCGTCGGCGTCTGCGTCCGCGCGATCGGCGTCCGCGCGACCGGTCTCCGCACCGGCCGCGCGGGCGCGGACCGCCGACAGGCCGAGGCCCACGGCGAGGCAGGCGAACGGCACCGCCGGCACGACGTAGCGGTAGTCGAAGTCGGCGCTGGCGATGGGGAACAGCAGCAGCGTCGCCGCCGTCCCCCACACCATCAGGACCTCGCGCCGCCGCCCGCGGGCCGCCACGACGGCGACGGCGCCGAGCCCGAACACGGCGCCGATCGCCGGTCCCGGCAGGAACCAGCGCTCCTGGTAGCCGATCATGCGGTTCGCGTACGGCTGGACGACCTCGCTCGGAGCGCCCGTCCGGCCGTACCGCATCGCGTCCGCGAGCACGGTGCCCGGCGCGCCGGGCCCGGCGGCGTAGGCGACGCCGCTCGGGAACAGCTGCGGGCGGTCGGGGAAGTGGTAGAGCCGCTCGGTCGTCGAGTTCGGGTAGCGGTACCGGTGCGGGCTGAAGGCGCGCCCGACGCCCTCGCCGACCGCCTCCAGGTAGTCGCCGGGCTGCGCCAGGATCGCCCGGATGGAGAAGTCGCGCAGCGTGCTGTTCGCCTCCGGGGTCACCACGGGTGACATGAGCAGCCGGGGCGGGATGTCGCCGCGCCAGATCAGGTGGCCGGGCGCCTCGCGCCGCTCCTCGGCCCCCGGGGGCAGGCACAGGGCCGCCTCGTCGGGCGGCGGGCGCATCTTCGCGCAGTCGGCGAACCCGGCCGTCCGCCCCCACAGGTAGATGCCGTCGGACGTGGTGAGCGCGTACGTGCCGCGCTCCGCGTGGAACCACAGCGCGTACGCGACGAGCGGGACCGCGGCGGCCGCGCCGAACGCCAGCGCCGGACGCCACCCGCGCCGCCACAGCAGCAGGCACACCAGCACGACCGGGACCAGCGGCGCGCCCGCCGACCGGACGAGCACCGCGTAGCCGAGCAGCAGGCCGGCGGCCAGGGCCGCCCACCACGGCGGGGCCCGCCCGTCGCGGACGCGCCAGAGCAGCAGCGTCAGCGCGCCGGTGATCAGGAACATGAACAGCGTCTCGGACATCAGCAGGTGTTCGAGCTCGATCTGGTACGCGTCGTACAGCACGGGCAGCGTGACCAGGGCGGACGCCCAGGCGGGCAGCCCGGCGCGGCACAGCACCGCGTACGCCGTCACCGCGACCGCGAGGCCCATGAGGTGCTGGACGACCACGACGGCGGTCAGGCTGTGCAGCGGCTCCAGCAGCCGCAGCAGGAACGAGTACCCGAGCGTCTTGCTCGGCGCCGGCGCGGGCCGCAGCGCGTAGCCGACGTAGAAGTACGAGTCGCCGGTGAACCACAGGCCGTGCGGGTAGGCGAGCACCGCCGTCCAGCGCAGCGCGGCACCGCCCGCGAGCGCGAGAACGAACGGTGCGTGGCGGAGATACCGACGAAACGCCCAGATAGCATTAAATGGCGCAAAAAGCCTTGACGGCACGCGGGACCGCCTCGCGGTGCTCGATGTCGGAACGCTGGTCCGGCCACGCTAGCCGCGGCCGGTGACGCCGCGGTGAACGCGGGATTGCGGCCCGTGACCCGCCCCGGCCTCGCCCGGCGCGAACCGGCAGGCCGGGCCCGGTGTCCGGTACTTTCCCACGGCCGTGGATTTCCGTCGTTGATTTCCGTCCGGGCCGTGCCGACGAATAATGGCTCCACCCATTGACGCGCTCTGTGGCGGGCGACACAATCGCACTGTCAATTAAAAGGAGCGAAATTAAAAGTCAGGCTCCGGAGTCAGAACGGGATCCGGCGTTCCGGTGACCGGTGGGACGGGACGAGCAGGAGAGCCGCGCTATGACCGCTGACGACCATGCCGCGGAGGTCGACGCGCTCGGCCGTCGGTTCCCCGGCTGGACGATCTGGTTCGGGCCGTTCACCCGGCACTGGTGGGCGCTCCCGCCCCGCGAACGCGACCTCGGCGACTTCCTCGAGGCCGACACCCCGCAGACGCTCATCGCTCGGATCGAGGTGGTCAAGCACACCGCACCCAGGCTCACCCCCGACGACGGCCTCCGGCCGTCCCGCGACCCCCGGCAGAGCGCGCGGCGTCCCTCGAATCTCCTCCGTCTCGAGGGCGTCACACCGCCGCCGCTGCGCCGGGCGCCGGTGATCGCGTGGCCAGGCAGCACTGCAAGGTGATCCGCTGTTCCCCAACCTCGCCACGTCCACCGGCATCGCCGCGGCCCCGGGAAGGGCGGCAGCCCGCGCCACATCCCTCTCCAGCAACCTCCGTGTGGCGCGGACACCGGCACCCGCCGCCCTCCCGGGGCCGTGTCGTTTCCGTATACGGACCGAAAATGATTTTATGAATGGCCCGGCATAGCCGGGTCGGGCGCACCGTCCGGATGTGCGTCCGGAGTCGCGATCTTCTGTAATAGCCCGGCTTCGCGGCACGAGTCGGAAGAGCGGCCACCGGAAACCAGCGAATGGCTTGCCGGTGGCGCCCCGCACCGTCGCGAATGGCGGCGGGACCGCGTTCCCGCCGGCGGCCCGGGCGGGGCGGGCACCGCCCCGCGGTGCCGGAGGCGCTACGCTGCGCCGATGGGTCCGTCCGCGACGGGGGACGGCTCTGCGGAGGGGATCGGGAGCGACATGCGGCGGAGGGCCGGCCGGCGGACGGGCGGCGGGAGGCTGGCGGCGCTGGCGGCGGCCGCGGCCGTGGCGGCCGCGGGCCTCGGCGCGTGCAGCGACGAGAACCCCGCACCGGTCGGCGTCGCGAAGGTGGCGAGCACCCTCGGCCCCGGTGAGGGCGGCCTCAACCTGCTCGCGCTGCCGGGCTCGGTGGAGAGCGGCACCACCGACCCGCGGGTCGACTGGGTCACCCCCTTCCAGGAGCGCACCGGCTGCAAGGTCGGCGTGAAGCTGGTCAAGACCCCGCAGGAGATGTACGACCTCATGCGCGACAAGGGCCGGCGCTACGACGGCGTCGCCGCGCCGCCGGAGGTCGCCGGCCGCCTCGTCGCCGAGAACCAGGTCACCGCGGTCAACACCAGCCTCGTGGACGGCTACAAGAAGCTGGAGCCGAAGCTGCGCGGCCTGCTGAAGCAGGACGGCAAGTACTACGGCGTCCCGTACGTCTGGGGCGCGAACCTCCTCATGTACGACACCCGGACCGTGCAGCCGCCGGCGAGCTGGTCCGCGCTGTTCGACCCCGAGCAGGCCCGCCGCTACTCCGGCAAGCTGATCGTGCGCGACAGCCCGCTGTCGATCGCGGAGGCCGCGCTCTACCTCAAGGGCCACGACCGCAAGCTCAAGATCGGCGACCCGTACTCGCTGTCGCCCCGCCAGCTCGCCGCCGCCGGCCGCGTCCTCGCCCGGCAGCGCCCGCACGTGCTGAAGTACTGGGAGCAGCCCGCCGACGCGATCAGCGCGTTCGCCGGCGGAGCGGCCGTGCTCGGCGAGGCGGGCCCCTACCAGGTGGACGTGCTGGACCGCGCGGGCAAGCCCGTCCAGGCCGCCGAGCCGTCCGAGGGCCTCACCGGCTGGATGGACGCCTGGATGATCGGCGCCCGCGTCCAGCATCCGAACTGCATGTACCAGTGGCTGCAGTGGACGGCGTCCCCGGACGTCCAGCAGCAGGTGGCCGAGTGGACCGGCGTCGCCCCCGCCAACCCGCAGGCGTGCTCGGGCGACCGCCTCCGCGCGGGCTTCTGCGGCGCCTTCCACGTCGGCGACCGCGACTACATCGACAAGATCATGTTCGCGCACGCCCCCACCCGCGTCTGCGGCGGCAAGTCCAAGAAGACCGACTGCACCGACTACGCCGAGTGGACCAAGACCTGGATCGAATCCACCCAGGCCTGAAGCGCCCAAACCCAAGCCGCCCCAACGCAACCACCCCACCCCCGCACAGCGCCCCAAGCCGCCCCAACGCAACCACCGCAGACGTGTGCAGCGACCCGAGCCGCCCTGACGCGACCGCCGCAGACGTGTGCAGCGACCTCAGCCGCCCTGATGCGACCGCCGCAGACGTGCGCAGCGACCCAAGCCGCCCTGACGCGACCGCCGCAGACGTGCGCAGCGACCCAAGCCGCCCTGACGCGACCGCCGCAGACGTGCGCAGCAACCCGAGCCGCCCTGATACGACCGCCGTAGACGTGCGCAGCGACCTCAGCCGCCCTGACGCGACCGACCCCAGGTGTTTCGGTGACCTCAGCCGCCCTAACGCAGCAAGCTGAGCCCGCACGCGAGCGCGCTATCTGACCGCTGGGGGGCGAAGCCGAAGGCGAGCCCCCCAGCGGGAAGCTCGCGAAGCGAGTTCGCGCTCGCCCAAGATCGGTCAAGGGGCGAGCCGCCAGGCGAGCCCCTTGGGCCGAGCTTGAATTAAATAGGGCGCGCCCGACCGCCCCCAGTCGGGCGCGCCTCTCGGGTGGTCCCGGGCGTCCCCCCGAAGGCCCGGGTCACCCTTCTCCCTGGAGAGACCTCCATGACGACGGCGTCCAGGGCCGTCGTCCGCGCGGCGGCCGGGTCTTCGACCGGCCGGCCAGCGTTCGTGAGCGGCTCCCTCGGGCCCCGCGGTGTGCGGGGTGCCGGCGGGGCGGGTGCGCAGTCGTCGCACGCGAACACCCCGGACGAGTCCGGCAGGCGGCCGACGCGTACGCGTGGCCGGGGCCATTTCTTGCGGCAGACGACGCAGGCGTCGCCGAGGCGCTGAGCGGGGCTCAGCGTTCCCGGGTCGAACGTCGGCTCGCCCGTCTGGCCCATGTCCCCATCCCCCTTGCGGGAGTCGAATCACGTCACTCCTTTATAGGCGGGGACGGGTGTTGTCCCTGCTAGTGAAGGTGAAAGGGGCGGCAAAGGCTCGCGCGGCGGCGTCCCGTTCATGATCATCGAGGGTTAACGGGGAGGTGGTCCATACGATCTTCGAGCGAGGGCTTTGCCGTCTTTTGGTGAGCTATTGCGTACAAAGGAGACATGTCGGTCCGGATCGCCGTGCCGCGCGTCCGGCCGCAGCGCCCGCGGTCCGAGCGGGCCCGCGCGACGCTGGCTGTGGCGGGCGTCGCCGGCGCCCTTGCGGTCGCGGTGATGGCGGCCGCGGCCGTGCTCGCCCTGCTCGCGGACGTCCGCCGGGCCGCCGTGCTCGCCGGCGCCATG
>NZ_WBMR01000220.1 GCF_008923365.1 Actinomadura montaniterrae | reverse complement strand
GGCCCCCCCCGCCGCACTTCGCCGCCATGCCCAAGCTCCCCGCAGCTTGGCGCGGCTTACTGCCGTTCGGGGGTGATGTGGCCCTATCCGGTCAGCGGCCGGTGCCGCGCCAGCGGCCGTCCGAGCGCGTCTCGGTGTGGGGTTCCGGCGCGGGGGAGCGGCGCGGATCCGGCGCGGGCCGGCGCGGCGCACCGCCGCCCTGCTGCGGCGGGTTCGGCAGGTTGTACGGGCCCGTGCCCAGCGGGTCCTGCGCGTAGGGGCTGCGCTGCGGCGGCACCCGGGGCGGAGGCTGCTGCTGCCCGAGCTGCGGCCCGCCGAGCACCGGCCCGCCCACCGCGGGACCGCCGAACGGGTCCTGTGCGGCGGAGACGTCCTCGCGCGGGCGCGCGTCCTCCTCGACCGGCCGGTGCCGGGGGAACTGCAGGACGGCGACGGCGCCGAGCAGCAGCGCGCCGAACCGCATCGCCGAGTGCCCCATGTCCTTCGGCCACGCCTCCGCGTACATGAAGGTGCCCATGGTGAGCAGGTACGACTTGGCGCTCACCGTCATCACGGTCGACACGATCGACACCCGGCAGCGCTGGAACGCCATCACCATGATCCCGAAGCCGATCGCCGCCGCGAACACCGTCAGGTACGGCCAGGGCGTCGCGGCGATCCGCAGGCTGGTGGCGTGCGCGTCGTCGCTCCACCCCTTGATCGCCAGCTCGGCGGTGCCGACCGGGAACCCCGAGCTCAGCCCGTAGGCGATGCCCGTGACGGGGCGGGCGTGCCGGCCGTCCGGCCGGTAGTCGCCCAGCACGAGGATCAGCACCGGCACCAGCACCGCCGGCGCCACCACCACGGCGATCTTCCACAGCGGCACGTCGGCCGACCGGATCGGCTCGTGGCCGCTGATGGAGGCGGTGAGCAGCAGGATCGCGGCGGCGATCAGCAGCAGGCTGAGCCACTCGCGGGCGGTGAGCCGCTCGCCGAAGAAGACCATCGCGATGAGCAGCAGCGGCACGACCCCGGACATGAAGATCGGCACCGCGGTGGACAGCGGGAGCTTCCCGAGCGCCACGATCTGCAGGCTGAGGCCGCCGAGCACGACGGCGAGGGCGATGAGGAAGATCCAGTTGCTCACGATCGTCCAGATCATGTGCAGGATGCGGTTGCCCCGGACAGGGGCCATCCGGTCCGCCGCCAGCTTGAAGACGGCGAACCCCAGGTAGTACAGACCGGTCGCGCTGAAGGCCGCGGCTATCCCGTTCATCCCGGACGAGTATGGGGGGTCCGGGTGCCAAATGTCACTGCCTGTACGGGATTGTTGACAGCGATTCGCCGGTCCGAGCCCACCGCGATGTCCGCAGACGCCGCCGCTACCCCATAGACTTGGCGCGCGAGGGCGCGGAGCCGCATCTCGGCATGCCCGCGCCCGCGAAGACCGACCGGCTGAGAAGACGCAGACGGGCAGCGGCATGAAGGCCGCCTGCGTCGAGGCCGGGCGCTCGCCAGGCAGGAAAGAGCACGCGTCGAACGCCGCGGCCGAGACAGCGCCCGATCAAGGAGACCTACCCCAGTGAAGACCGATGTCGAGGAGCTGACCCCCACCCGGGTCAAGCTCACCGTCGAGGTTCCGTTCGACGAGCTCAAGCCGAACCTCGACAAGGCGTACAAGGAGATCTCGCAGCAGGTGCGGATCAAGGGCTTCCGGCCCGGCAAGGTCCCCGCCCCGCTGATCGACAAGTACGTCGGCCGGGGTGCGGTCCTGCAGGAGGCGGTCAACGACGCGCTTCCCGAGCTGTACGGCCGCGCCGTCGAGGAGACCGAGATCTTCGTTCTCGGCCAGCCGGAGGTCGAGGTGACGGAGCTGGACGACGGTTCCCAGTTCGCCTTCACCGCCGAGGTCGACATCCGGCCGAAGTTCGAGGTGCCGGACTACGACGGCATCGAGGTCGTCGTCGACGACGCCGAGGTGACCGACGAGCAGGTCGACGAGACGGTCGGCAACCTGCGCGAGCGGTTCGCGTCGCTGACCACCGCCGAGCGGGCCGTCGAGGAGGGCGACTTCGTCACCGTCGACCTGGTCGCCAAGGTCGACGGCGAGGAGGTGGAGGACGCCTCCACCACCGGCTACTCCTACGAGGTCGGCAGCAAGTCGGCCATCGAGGGCCTGGACGAGGCCCTGGTCGGCCTGTCCGCCGGCGAGGACAAGACCTTCACCGGCACCCTGGTCGGCGGCGAGCACGCCGGCGAGGAGGCCGAGATCACCGTCACGGTGCAGAGCGTCAAGGTGAAGAACCTGCCCGACCTGGACGACGAGTTCGCCCAGCTCGCCAGCGAGTTCGACACCATCGACGAGCTGCGCGAGGACGTCCGGACCCGGCTGGGGCGGCAGGTGAAGCTGCAGCAGCTGTCCGAGGCGCGCGACAAGGCCCTCGAGGCGCTGCTGGAGAAGATCGACATCCCGCTGCCGGAGAAGGTGGTGGAGGAGGAGATCAGCCGCCGCAACCAGCAGCTGGAGCAGCAGCTCCAGATGGCGGGCATGTCCAAGGAGGACTACCTCAAGGACGAGGAGAAGTCCGAGGAGGAGTTCGACACCGAGGTCGCCGACGCGGCACGGCTCGCCGTCAAGGGCGGCTTCGTCCTCGACCAGCTCGCCGTCCAGGAGGAGCTGAACGTCGAGAACGAGGAGCTCAGCGAGTACGTCGTCACGCAGGCCATGCAGATGGGCGTGGCGCCGCAGCAGCTCGCCGAGTACCTCACCCAGAACAACCAGCTCCCGGCGATCGTGTCGGAGGTGCTGCGCAGCAAGGCGCTGAACCTCGTGGTCGAGCACGTCACGATCAAGGACGAGTCCGGCAACGTGATCGACGTGGAGGCCGTGCAGCGCGAGCTGAACGGCGAGACCGCCGACGCCGAGGCCGCCGAGGCCGCTGACGGCGCCGGGGCCGCCGGGGCCGCCGGCGCCGAGACGGCCGAGGCCGGGGAGCCCGCCGAGGAGACCCCCGCGGAGACGGCTGAGGCCGCCGCTGAGGAGGCCCCCGCCGCCGACGCCAAGGACGACGACGCGAAGTAGGCCCGTCGCGTTCAGGACGTTCTGAGCGTTCCCGACACGCCCCGCACCCGCGCTCCGGGTGCGGGGCGTGTCGCGTTCGCGGAGATCGTCCATACCTCGCCGGGGCCTGGGTACGCCCCTGGCGAAAAGGCGGCCCCCCGGGCTTAAGCGGGGTCGTGAGCGCGTTACTGTCCAATCATCCGAACCGATTAAAAGGACCGGAGGAACACCCGGTGAGCATGCCTCCGACTTTCGACGAGTCGTCGCGGATCCAGGCGCGGGTGGCCGAGGCGCCCCTGCTGCCCCTGGGCGACCAGCTGTTCCAGCGGCTGCTGCGCGAGCGCATCGTCTTCCTCGGCCAGCAGGTCGACGACGACATCGCCAACCGCATCTGCGCCGAGCTCCTGCTGCTGTCGGCCGAGGACGGCCGCCGCGACATCACGCTCTACATCAACTCGCCAGGTGGCTCCGTCACCGCCGGCATGGCGATCTACGACATCATGCAGTACGTCCCGAACGACATCGTGACGGTCGGGATGGGGCTGGCCGCCTCGATGGGCCAGTTCCTGCTGTGCGCGGGCACCACCGGCAAGCGCTACGCCCTGCCGCACGCCCGGATCATGATGCACCAGCCGTCCGGCGGCATCGGCGGCACCGCCTCCGACATCAAGATCCAGGCCGAGCAGATGCTGTACGTCAAGAAGACGCTCGCCGAGAAGATCTCCCAGCACACCGGCCAGCCGCTCGACCAGATCGAGCGCGACTCCGACCGGGACCGCTGGTTCACCGCCGACGAGGCCAAGGACTACGGGTTCGTCGACCATGTCGTCCTCAGCGCCAACCAGGTGCCCTCCGAGGGCCCCGTCTCCTGACGACCTGAACATCTATCGGAGGCACACAGTGAGCGACCTCATCCGACCCGGCTTCAGCGATCTGGCCCGGCCCGGCGTCCAGGCGGGCGGGTCCCCGGCGCCGATCGACGGCCGGTACATCATCCCCTCCTTCGTCGAGCGCACCACGTACGGGGTCAAGGAGATGAACCCGTACAACAAGCTCTTCGAGGAGCGGATCATCTTCCTCGGCGTGCAGATCGACGACGCGTCCGCGAACGACGTGATGGCCCAGCTGATCACGCTGGAGTCGATCGACCCGGACCGCGACATCAGCATCTACATCAACTCGCCCGGCGGCTCGTTCACCGCCATGACGGCGATCTACGACACGATGCAGTTCGTCAAGCCCGACATCCAGACGGTCTGCATCGGCCAGGCCGCCTCGGCCGCCGCGGTGCTGCTCGGCGCCGGCACGCCCGGCAAGCGGGCCGCGCTGCCGAACTCGCGGATCCTGATCCACCAGCCCGCGACCGAGGGCACCTACGGCCAGTCCAGCGACATCGAGATCCAGGCCCGCGAGATCATGCGGATCCGCGAGCTGCTCGAGACGATCCTGGCCGAGCACAGCGGCAAGCCCATCGAGGAGGTCCGCCGCGACATCGAGCGCGACAAGATCCTCACCGCCGACGAGGCCAAGGAGTACGGTCTCATCGACGATGTCTTCGCCAGCAGGAAGCGCAAGGCGGAGGTAGTGTCGTCCTGAGGACGTAGGACGCGGGGAGTCCCGAGCCCGGTGGTCATACTTCCGGGCGAGGGGCTTACCAAGTCCGTTGGAGGCGGTAACGTCGAGTCCAACGTCGAGAGCCCTCGGGACGCCAGCCGGCCGCGCCGCACCCTCTCAGACGGGCGGCCCCACGAAAAGGAGACAGTTGGGTGGCACGCATCGGCGACGGTGGTGATCTGCTCAAGTGCTCGTTCTGCGGGAAGAGCCAGAAGCAGGTCAAGAAGCTCATCGCGGGTCCGGGCGTGTACATCTGCGACGAGTGCATCGATCTCTGCAACGAGATCATCGAGGAGGAGCTCTCCGAGACCTCCGACCTGAAGTGGGACAACCTGCCCAAGCCGCGGGAGATCTACGAGTTCCTGGACTCCTACGTGATCGGGCAGGAGACGGCGAAGAAGGCGCTGTCGGTCGCCGTCTACAACCACTACAAGCGGATCCAGTCGGGTGACGTGGGCCGGGACGACCAGGTGGAACTGGGCAAGTCCAACATCCTGCTGCTCGGCCCGACCGGATCCGGCAAGACGCTGCTCGCGCAGACGCTCGCGAAACTCCTCAACGTCCCGTTCGCCATCGCGGACGCCACGGCGCTGACGGAGGCCGGATATGTCGGCGAGGATGTCGAGAACATCCTCCTCAAACTGATCCAGGCGGCCGACTACGACGTCAAGAAGGCCGAGACCGGGATCATCTACATCGACGAGGTCGACAAGATCGCCCGCAAGAGCGAGAACCCGTCGATCACCAGGGACGTCTCGGGCGAGGGCGTCCAGCAGGCCCTGCTGAAGATCCTGGAGGGCACCACCGCGAGCGTCCCGCCGCAGGGCGGCCGCAAGCACCCGCACCAGGAGTTCATCCAGATCGACACCACGAACGTGCTGTTCATCTGCGGTGGCGCGTTCGCCGGCCTGGAGAAGATCGTCGAGTCCCGGGTGGGCAAGCAGGGGATGGGCTTCGGCGCCCAGATCCGCTCCAAGTCCGACTTCGAGGAGTCCTCGGCGGTGCTCGGCGACGTCATGCCGGAGGACCTGCTGAAGTTCGGCATGATCCCGGAGTTCGTCGGCCGGCTCCCGGTGATCACCTCGGTGCACAACCTGGACCGGGAAGCGCTGATCAACATCCTGACCGAGCCGAAGAACGCGCTGGTCCGCCAGTACCACCGCCTCTTCGAGCTGGACGGGGTCGACCTGGAGTTCACCGACGACGCCCTCGAGGCGATCGCCGACCAGGCCATCCTGCGCGGCACCGGCGCCCGCGGCCTCCGCGCGATCATGGAGGAGGTCCTGCTGTCGGTGATGTACGAGGTGCCGAGCCGGCAGGACGTCGCGCGCGTGGTCATCACCCGCGAGGCGGTCCTGGAGCACGTCAACCCGACCCTCGTCCCGCGCGACCGCCCCAAGCGCGAACCGCGCGAGAAGAGCGCGTAGCGACCGCTTGCGAACGTCCCTGGCCCGAGGCCCAGGGGCGTTCGCGTGTCCCGGGTCGGCCGCGGGGTTCGTCCCCGGTCAGCGCTGGGACTCGTCGCTGGTCAGCCGCGTGATTCGCCGAGACCGGCCTCGCGGGCGAGGACGATGGCCTGGGCGCGGTCGGCGACGTGCAGCTTCATGAAGATGTTCGACACGTGGTTGCGGACGGTCTTCTGGCTGAGGAACAGCGTGCCGGCGATCTCGGCGTTGCTGCGGCCCTGCGCGATCAGCTCGAGGACCTCCCGTTCCCGCTCGGTGAGCTGCGGGAACGCGGCCTGCCGCGGGTCGGGCATGTCGGTGAAGTAGGCGAGGACGCGGCGGGCGATCTCCGGCCCGTAGATGGCCTCGCCGGCCGCGACGGCCTTCACCGCCCGCGCGATCTCCTCGGCGCCGGACTCCTTCAGCAGGTAGCCGCGGGCGCCGGCGCGCATCGCGTTGAACACCGAGTCGTCGTCGCGGAACATCGTCAGCACGAGCACGCCGATGCGGGGGCTGGTGCGGGTGATGGTCCGGGTGGCCTCGATGCCGTTGCCGCCGGGCATGTGCAGGTCCATCACGACCACGTCGGGCTGCAGTTCGGCGGCCATCCGGACCGCGTCCGGGCCGCATTGGGCCTCGCCGACGACCTCGACGCCCAGCGCCTGCAGCAGGCCCTTCAGGCCCTGCCGGAACACCGGGTGGTCGTCGGTGATGAGGACCCGGATCGCGTCCGTCATCGGCGGCCTCCGCTCACCTGCTCAGGGGCGCCCGTTCCGGCGTCCGGGCGGAGCATGATGGTACCCGGCGGCGCCGGGGGCGGGCAGCGGCAGCCGCGCGGACACGACGGTCCCGCCGCCGGGCCGGGACGTGACGGTGCAGCCGCCGCCGATCTCCGCCGCCCACTCCTTCATCGCGGCCATGCCGCGGCGCGGCCGCGGGCGCTCGCCGTTGCGGGCGCCGTCCGGCAGCCCGGGGCCGGTGTCGGCGACCATCAGGTGCAGGTCGGCGTCGCGGCGCAGCAGCACCATCGCGGTGCTGTCGGGCGCGTGCAGCCGGACGTTGGTCAGCGCCTCCTGGGCGATGCGGTACGCGGCGACCTCGACGGCGGCGGGCAGTTCGGCGGGCCCGCCGTCGAACCGGACGTCGACCCGTTCGGCGCAGCCCTCGGCGAACGACTCGATGGCGGCGACGAGGCCGAGGTCGTCCAGCGCGGGCGGGCGGAGGCCGTGCGCGAGGTCGCGGATCTCGCCGACGGCGGTGGCGAGCCGGTCCCGGACGTCGGCGAGCAGCGGGTCCATCCGCTCGGGCTCGCCGGCGAGGGTGATGCGCGCCGCGTCCAGGGACATGGCGAGGCTGGCGAGGGTCGGGCCGAGCCCGTCGTGCAGGTCGTGGCGGAGCCGGCGGCGCTCCTCCTCGCGGCTGGCGAGGATCCGCTCGCGGGAGCGCTGCAGGTCGCGGGTGAGGCGCAGCAGGTGGGGGATCGCCGCGGCGTGCGCCGCGACGGCCCCGGCGGCGAACGCGCCCGCCAGCGCGGCGGTGCGCCCCAGTACCGCTCGCATCCCTTCCCACTCCTTTCGCCCCCGGTGTCGCGGCGTGTCGGCATCACCCTTTCCGTGGGGGCGACCCGGTGTCAGGTGACCTGTGTCCCGTCCGCGGCGGGAAAACGCTCTCTGGGGCCGCCGCGGGCCGCCACGGGCCGCTGTGCGGCGGTGCCGGGCGGCGCGGGGCGGGCCGTGGGACCGCCGCGGTCCCCGTAGAATCGTTGGCCGTGACACAGCCCAGCAATGAGCGCGGCCACGGGGCCGCCGCGGACGTCGACCTGCCCACCCAGTACCGACCGGCCGATGTCGAGGGCCGGCTCTACGAGCGGTGGGTATCGGCGGGGCTGTTCACCGCCGACCCGGCCCGCGACCCGTCCCGGCCCGCGTACTCGATCGTGATCCCGCCGCCGAACGTGACCGGTTCGCTGCACATGGGGCACGCCCTCGACCACTCGATCCAGGACACCCTGATCCGGCGGCGCCGGATGCAGGGCTACGAGACGGCGTGGATCCCCGGCATGGACCACGCGGGCATCGCGACGCAGAACGTCGTGGAGCGGGAGCTGGCCAAGGAGGGCCTGTCCCGGCACGACCTCGGCCGCGAGGCGTTCGTCGACCGGGTGTGGAAGTGGAAGGCCGAGTCCGGCGGCCGGATCCTCGGCCAGATGCGCCGCCTCGGCGACTCCGTCGACTGGACGCGCGAGGCGTTCACGATGGACGACCAGCGCGCCCGCGCCGTCCGGACGATCTTCAAGCGGCTGTTCGACGACGGCCTGATCTACCGCGCCGAGCGCATCATCAACTGGTGCCCGCGCTGCCTGACGGCGCTGTCGGACATCGAGGTCGAGCACGAGGACGTCGACGGCGAGCTCGTCTCGATCCGGTACGGGTCGGGCGACGACGAGATCGTGGTCGCGACGACGCGGGCGGAGACGATGCTCGGCGACACCGCCGTGGCCGTCCACCCCGACGACGAGCGGTACGCGCACATGGTCGGCCGGGAGATCGAGCTGCCGCTGACGGGCCGCCGCATCCCGGTCGTGGCGGACGAGCACGTCGACCCGGCGTTCGGCACCGGCGCGGTCAAGGTGACCCCGGCGCACGACCCCAACGACTTCGAGATCGGCCGGCGGCACTCGCTGCCGTCGATGTCGGTGATGGACGAGCGGGGCGTGGTCACCGTGCCCGGCCCGTTTGAGGGCCTGGACCGGTTCGAGGCGCGCCCGGCGGTCGTCGCGGCGCTGCGCGAGCAGGGCCGGATCGTCAAGGAGATCCGCCCGTACGAGCACTCGGTCGGGCACTGCCAGCGCTGCTCCACGGTGGTGGAGCCGCGGGTGTCGCTGCAGTGGTTCGTGAAGGCGGGGCCGCTGGCGAAGGCCGCGGGCGACGCGGTCCGCGACGGCCGGGTGGCGATCCACCCGCCGGAGATGGCGTCCCGCTACTTCGAGTGGGTCGACAACATGCACGACTGGTGCATCAGCCGGCAGCTGTGGTGGGGGCACCGCATCCCGGTCTGGTACGGCCCGGACGGCGAGACCGCCTGCCCCGGCCCGGACGAGGAGCCGCCCGCCGGCTGGACGCAGGACGGCGACGTCCTCGACACCTGGTTCTCCTCGGCGCTGTGGCCGTTCTCGACGCTCGGCTGGCCTGGCAAGACGCCCGAGCTGGAGCGGTTCTATCCGACGTCGGTGCTGGTCACCGGGTACGACATCCTGTTCTTCTGGGTGGCCCGGATGATGATGTTCGGGCTGTACGCGATGGACGGCGCCGAGCCGTTCACGACCATCGCGCTGCACGGGATGGTCCGCGACCAGCACGGCAAGAAGATGTCGAAGTCGTTCGGCAACGTCGTCGACCCGCTCGACTGGATCGACCGGTACGGCGCCGACGCGACGCGGTTCACGCTGCTGCGCGGCGCGAACCCGGGCGGCGACGTCCCGGTGGCGGAGGAGTGGGCGCAGGGGTCGCGGAACTTCTGCAACAAGCTGTGGAACGCGACCCGGTTCGCGATGATCAACGGCGCGCACGTGCGCGGGGACGTCCCGGCCGAGCTCACGACGGTGGACCGGTGGATCCTGTCGCGGCTGCACGCGGTCATCGCCGAGGTGGACGCGCAGCTGGAGTCCTACGACTTCGCCAAGGCGTGCGAGACGCTGTACCACTTCGCGTGGGACGAGGTGTGCGACTGGTACGTGGAGCTGGCGAAGGTCCAGCTCGCGGACGAGCGCGCCGACGCGACGCGACGCGTCCTCGGCGAGGTGCTCGACAGCCTGCTGCGGCTGCTGCACCCGGTGATCCCGTTCGTCACCGAGGAGCTGTGGACCTCGCTGACCGGGGCCGACACGATCGTGACCGCGTCCTGGCCGTCCGCCGACGCCGGCCGCGCCGACCGCGGCGCCGAGACCGTGGTGGAGTCGCTGCAGCGGCTCGTCACCGAGGTCCGCCGGTTCCGCGCCGACCAGGGGCTCAAGCCGGGCCAGAAGGTCGCCGCCGCGCTGGAGTGGGGCGGGTCGCCGCTCGCCGCGCACGAGGAGGGCGTCCGCGCCCTGCTGCGGCTGACCGCGCCGGGCGACGGCTTCGCGGCCACCGCGTCGCTGCCGGTCGAGGGCGTCACGGTCCGGCTGGACACCGCCGGGGTGATCGACGTCGCGGCCGAGCGCAAGCGGCTCGACAAGGACCTCGCGGCGGCGCGCAAGGAGGCCGACCAGGCGCGGCGCAAGCTCGGCAACGAGGCGTTCATGGCGAAGGCGCCCGAGGCGGTCGTCGCCAAGAACCGCGACCGGCTGGCGCAGGCGGACGCCGCCATCGCGCGGCTGGAGGCGCAGCTCGGCGCGCTGCCGCCGGCCTGAGCGCGGCGGGTCGGCGGCGTCCGGCCGGGCCACGGGCGCCCGGCCTGACGCGAACGGTCGGCGCGGGCCCGGCCGCCCGGTTACGATCCGGGTGATCCGCGGGCTTTCAGGCGTACGGAATCCTCGGGAGAGCAATGGCCGAATCACCTCCTCGCCCCGGCGTGCCGGGTGCGCCGCCGGGCGACGAGCCGGGCCGCCAGCAGGTCGTCGAGGACGGCGGGCCGCCCGGGGGGTTCACCGCCGCCCCGGCGCCCTGGGGCGACTCGCCGCCGTGGTGGTCGGCGGGCGCCGACGGGACGGGACCGCAGATGATCGCGAACGGCACGGGCCCGCAGCCGCTTCCGGGCGGGACGGGCGGCCACCGCCTGCCCGTCGCGGCGAACGGCACCGGCGGGCACCCCCTGCCCGTCGGGACCGGCGGGCATCCGCTGCCGGGCGGCACGGGCGGGCATCCGCTCCCGAACGGGACCGGCCCGATCGTGCTCCCGGACGGGACCGGGCCGCACCTGCTGCCCGCGCCGCTGGGCGCTCCGCCGCCCGGCGCGGCCGAGCCGGCGCGGGAGCGCCGGCAGGTGTCCGGGCTGCTGCTGGGCGCCGCGGTCGGCGCGGCGCTGGTCGCGGTGCTGCTGGTCGGCGTCCTGGCGTTCAAGCCGGACGGGCCCGGCGCGGAGAAGGGCGGGAAGGGCGCCGGGGCCGGGTCGGCCGCGTCCACCCGGAAGATCAACGTGCTGCCGCGCGCCGGCGGGATGACCAGGGACCCCGTCGAGCCCGCCGCCAGCGCGGCGTACCCGTTCGTCATGGCGGCCGTGGAGGCCGCCGGCGTCCCCGCGGCGAAGAACGGCACGGCGGTGTACACCGAGCCGGTCGGGCGCGCGAATGTGCTGTTCGTGGGCGGGACGGGCGCGGTCGGCGACCCGGCGGCGTTCCTGCGCAAGCTGCGGCCCAGCACGTTCATCTCCGGCGAGCAGGGCAACCCGGGGCAGAACGGCGGCAGGGCGGAGTGCGGGACGTTCGCGGTGCTCGCCGAGACGCACACATACTGCGCGTGGGCGACCCGCGACTCCTACGGGATCGTCGCGTCCGACGTCGCGACCGCGAACCCGGACTTCTCGCTGATGGACGACGTCATGCGCCGGATCCGGAAGGACGTCGAGAGGCCGGCGCGGTAGCCGGCGGGACGAACAGCCGCTCGGTGCCGGCCCCGATCCGGTCGAGGACGAGCCCGGTGAAGTAGACGGTGCCGAGCACGGCGACGCGGTGCCCGAGGGTGGCGAGCGCCTCCGGCGTGACGGCGCTCGCGCCGACGACGTCCCAGGACGGCGGGAGCGGCCGGGTGAAGCGCAGGTGCTCCTGCGGCAGCCGGACGTAGGTGACGGGCAGGTCGCCGAGCGCGCGCACGGCCCCGTCGAGGTCCTTGTGGTCGGGCAGGCAGACGACGGCGTGATCGACCTCGCCCCAGCGTTCCTGAGCGGCGGCGAGCGCGGCGGCGACGCCGGTCCCGTCGATGGCGGAGTCGATGAGCAGCGTCGTGGCCGTCCCGGGGACGGTGTGCCAGGACACCCGGCCCGGCAGCACGACCGTGGACAGCACCTGCCGCAGCGTCTCCGCCGGTGGACCGCCGCCGATGAGGCGGCGAGCGGCGGCGATGCCGGTCGCGGCCGCGGCGCGTCCGAGCCCGGCGGGCAGGAGATCGGCGGGGACGCCGCCGTCGCCGGCGTACTCCACCGGGCCGAGCGCGTCAGCCACGTCCGGGGACTGGGGCGCCGACACGGTCGGCGTGCCCGGCCCCGCCACGCCGCGCTTCTCGGCGGCGATCTCCGCGGGCGTGTCGCCGAGCACCCCGGCGTGCTCCAGGAAGATCGGCGTGATGGCGACCACGTCCGGCGGGAACAGTGCGACCTCGTCGGACCGGCCGCCCATTCCGGCCTCCAGGACGAGCACGTCCGCGCCCGCCTGGCGCGCGTGCAGGACGCCGGCGAGCGTGAACAGCCCGGACGGCGACAGGTAGCCGCCCGCCGGCGGGCCGAGCCCCGCCATGGCCGCGCCGAGCCGGTCGCCGAGGCGCGCGAGTTCCGCGTCCGAGACCGCCCGGCCGCCGATCCTGATCCGGTCCCGGTTGCTGCGCAGGCCGGGGCTGGTGACGGTGCCCACGCGCAGGCCCGAGGCGGCGAGGAACGCCGACGCGTACGTCGCCGCCGTCCCCTTGCCCTTGGACCCGACGACGGTCAGCACCGGCAGGCCGGGGGACAGGACGCCCAGCGCCTCCGCCAGCTCGCGTGCGCGGGCCAGGCTGCGCGTCTCGCCCGGTCGGCGCCGCTCCCATTCCCGGAAGAAAACCTCATCGGCCCGCATGGTTCCCATGGTTCCACTCCGCGCGCCCCCGGCCGCCGCGGGTGCGGACTGGGCCGGCGGCACCGCCGGATAGGCTCTCATCGTGAGCCAGGCAACCGAGCCGCTCGACTACCGCGGCGCCGTGAGCGCGATCATGAGCCGGGGCGTCGAGTGGGAGATCGACCCGACCCTCGACCGGATCCGCGACCTCGTGGACGTCCTGGGCGAGCCGCACCGCGCGTATCCGGTGATCCACGTCGCGGGCACGAACGGCAAGTCCAGCACCGCGCGGCTGATCGAGGCGCTGCTGCGCGAGCGCGGCCTGCGCACCGGGCTGTACACCAGCCCGGAGATGACGACGCTGCGCGAGCGGATCGCGATCGACGGGGAGCCGATCAGCGAGGAGCGGTTCGCCGAGGCGTTCCAGGACGTGCTGCCGTACGTGCAGCTGGTCGACGGCAAGCACGAGGCGCGGCTGTCGTTCTTCGAGGTGCTGACCGCGATGGCGTTCGCCGCGTTCGCGGACGCGCCCGTCGACGTGGCGGTCGTCGAGGTCGGCATGGGCGGCACGTGGGACGCGACGAACGTCGCCGACGGCACGGTCGCCGTCGTCACCCCGATCGGCCTGGACCACACCCGCTACCTGGGCGACACCCTCGAGGAGATCGCCGGGGAGAAGGCCGGGATCATCAAGCCGGGCTCGGTCGCGGTGCTGTCCCAGCAGCCCGTCGAGGCGGCCGAGGTGCTGCTGCGGCGGGTCGTGGAGACCGGCGCCGCCGCGGCGCGCGAGGGCATCGAGTACGGCGTGCTGAGCCGGGACGTCGCGGTCGGCGGCCAGATGATCGGCGTGCGCGGCCTGCACGGCACCTACGACGAGATCTTCCTGCCGCTGTTCGGGGAGCACATGGCGAGCAACGCCGCGACCGCGCTGGCGGCCGTCGAGGCGTTCGCCAGCGGCGCGCCGACCAGGGGAGAGGTCGCGCTGGAGGCCGCGACCCGGATCGCCCCCGGCGAGGCGTTCCTCGGCGGCGACGAGGGGCAGCTCGACCCGGCGCTGGTGCGCAGCGGGTTCGCCAAGTCGGCGTCGCCGGGCCGGCTGGAGGTCGCCCGGACGGGCCCGACCGTCCTGCTGGACGCGGCGCACAACCCGGCCGGGATGGCGGCGACCGTCGCAACGGTCACCGAGTCGTTCGGCTTCACCCGGCTGGTCGGCGTGCTCGCCGTCGCCGCGGACAAAGACGTCGCCGGGGTCCTCGACCAGCTCGAACCGGTCCTGGCCGAGCTGGTCGTGACGCGCAACTCCTCGCCGCGGTCGCTGCCGCCCGAGGAGCTGGCGGAGATCGCCGAAGGGATCTTCGGGCCGGAGCGGGTCCACGTCGCGGAGCGGCTGGACGACGCGATCGACCGCGCGATCGGGCTGGCCGAGGAGACCGGCGAGTACCGGGGCGCCGGCGTCCTGATCACCGGTTCGGTGGTCACCGCGGGCGACGCCAGGACACTGCTGCGGGTAGAGGAGGGCCGGTGACCGCCATGGCCGAGGGCACCACGGAAGGCGCGACGGAGGGCACCCGGCAGCAGGCCGGGGCCCAGGCCGGGGCGCAGGCCGGGAGGAAGGCCGCGAATCCGGTGCGTAGGCTGTACGCCACGGTGCTGGCCTGCGAGGCGATCGTGATCGCGCTGGCGATCCCGGTGGCGGTCGCGGTGCTGGACGTGTCCGGCGCGACGGCCGGGGCGGTGTGCGGCGGCCTCGCGGTGCTGTGCCTGCTGATGGCCGGGCTGCTGCGGTTCCGGTGGTCGTTCGCGGCGGGCTCGGTGCTGCAGGTGGCGATCATCGCGACCGGGTTCATGGTACCGGCCATGTTCTTCCTCGGCGTCCTGTTCGGGGCGCTCTGGCTGACGGCCTTTTGGATGGGACGCAAGGTGGAGCGGCTCCCGGCACGCTAAATTCGCGGGGACGGCATCAATTCCTCGCCGAATCCCTGCGCACGATGGACGAACAATTCCGACATTCTTCTTTATTGGGAAATAGCGCGTTCGGCCGGGGACGACCTCCGAAGGAGCACGCCGTGTCCTCCCACGCGCACGACCACCCGGGCGTCCCGCTCGCGGCGCCGGACTGCCCCGCCGCCGGCGCCGCCGCGGCACGGCGCCGGAGCGCGGCGCTCGGCGCGCTGCTGACCGCCGTCACCGTCCTGCCCGCCGCCGTGCTGGTCGTGCCCGACGCCACCGCCGGCGTCGTCAACCGGCTGCTGCTGCCGTTCGGCCTGCACCACATCCCGAACTCGCTCATCTGGTTCGTGTTCGGCTCCTACAACGGCCCGGACGGCGTCGTGCACGGCGAGATCAACCGGTACCTC
>NZ_WBMR01000022.1 GCF_008923365.1 Actinomadura montaniterrae | reverse complement strand
CGCGACCTGGAGGCCGTCCGCCGGCGGCTCGGCGAGCTCGCGTTCCTGGCCGCCCGCGGCCGCCGCGAGCTGCGGGACATGGCCGAACGGCTGGGCGCGGGCGAACCCGTCGCGCGGTGGAGCGAGGAGCCGCCGCCCGCCGACCCGGCCGACCCCGCCGCGCAGCTCGCCTGCGAGCTGCGGCGGGCGCAGGGCGAGGCGTGGAACGCCGTGCTCGACGCCGCGAGCCGCCGGCCGGCGGGCGACCGGCGCGTCGGCGTCTTCGTCAGCCTCGCCCGCCGGATGCAGTCGCTGTCGCACCGCGCCATCCAGGGGCTGGACGGCCTGGAGAACCAGGTCGAGGACCCCGACCTGCTCAAGGGCCTGTTCAAGGTCGACCACCTCGCCACCCGCACCCGCCGGCAGGCCGAGAGCCTCGCCGTGATCGGCGGGGCCGCGTCCCGCCGCCAGTGGACCCGGCCGGTGACCGTGTTCGAGATGCTGCGCTCGGCCATCGCCGAGGTGGAGCACTACAAGCGGGTGAAGGTGGTGCCGCCCGCCGAGGGCAGCGTGCACGGCAGCGCGGTCGCGGACATCGTCCACCTGCTCGCCGAGCTCATCGAGAACGCGACGAAGTACTCGCCGCCGCACACCCAGGTGCTCGTCCGCGTCGAGGGCGTCGCCGCCGGCCTCGCCGTCGAGGTCGAGGACCGCGGCCTCGGCATCCCGCGCGAGGACCAGCGGCGGCTGAACGACCTGCTCGCCGACCAGGAGCGCGGCCACACCGAGGAGCTGCTGAGCGAGGGGCGCATCGGGCTGCACGTCGTGTCCGCGCTGGCCCGCCGGCACAAGGTCCGCGTGCAGCTCCAGACCAACGTCTACGGCGGGACGCAGGCCGTCGTCGTGATCCCGACGGAGCTGACGGGCGGCCCGGAGGAGGAGACGGGCGCCCCGGTGCAGGCCGCGCGCGCCGCTCCCGCTCCCGCCCCGGCACCGGCGGCGCCTCCGCCCGGCCCGCGGCACGCCGCGCCCCCGCGACCGGAACCCGCGTACGACGGACCCGCCTACGACGGCAGGCAATACGACGGCACGCAGTACGACGGCAGGCAGTACGACGGCACGCAGTACGACGTCCCCGCGAACAACGGCCCGGTGTACGACGGCCCCGCCGGCAACGGCCAGGGCGCGGCCCCGGTGTTCGCGCAAGGGGCGTCCGTGCCCGGATCGCCCCACCGGCCTGCGGCGCCCACATGGGAGACCGGGCCGCAGCCGCCGGTCCCGGGCCCGGCGGCCGGGCCCGCCGTCCCGCCGCCGGAGGGCGAAAGGCCGGAACTGCCGCGGCGGCAGGCGCAGAAGCATCTGTTCCCGGAACTGGCGAACGCCCCCGCGCGCCAGGAGCCCGACCAGGAGGCCGAGCACAATCCGGGACTGATGGCGGCATTCCAGAAGGGCATGCGCAGCGCGCTCGAAAATGACGGCGCCGCGGACGGCCTGGACACCGGGAAATGACGAGCCACCACGACGAAATGACGAGGAGCTCCCCTTGAATGCTGTGTCCCCGAACGAGGCCCAGGACCTGGCGTGGCTTTTGCGGGGGCTGGGCGACGAGGTCCCGGCCATTCGCGGCAGCGTGCTGCTGTCCGCCGACGGCATGCTGAAGGCGGCGCACGGATTCGACCGCACCAGCGCGGAGCAGATGGCGGCGCTCGCCTCCAGCCTGTTCTCCATCACCCGGAGCGCCGGCACCCGGTTCGACGGGAGCAACGAGGTGCGGCAGGTCGTCGCCGAGCTGCGCTCCAGCCAGCTGTTCATCTCCTGGGCCGGCTTCAACTCCGTGCTCGCGGTGATGGCGAGCGCGGACGCCGACCCGGCCGTCGTCGGCTTCGAGATGGCCCGGCTGATCCGCGCGGTGCGGCCCTTCCTGCACACCGCGGCACGGCCGGCGGCCGCGGCGAGCGACCGCGCCCCCTCGCCATGACGGCCGGTGACGAGGAGGTCTGGGTCGACGCCGCCGCCGGGCCGCTCGTCCGCCCGTACACGGTCACCGCCGGCCGCACCCGCCCGACCGTCCGGCTCGACCTGCTGTCGCTGGTGGTGGCGACCGGCCGGCGCCCCCGGGAGATGGCCCCCGAGCACGCCGAGGCGCTCGCCTGCTGCCGCGCGCCGACGTCGGTCGCCGAGGTCGCGGCGCACCTGCGGCTGCCCGTGACCGTCACCAAGGTCCTCCTCGCCGACCTGCTGGACTGCCGCGCCATGAGCACGCAGGCGCGGCGCACCGCGGCCGACCCCACCGACCGAGCCCTCCTGGAGAAACTGCTCGATGGCCTTCAACGAGCCTGACCCGGCCGCCCCGTCCCCGACCCAGGTCAAGATCCTCATCGCGGGCGGGTTCGGCGTCGGGAAGACGACGTTCGTCGGCGCCGTCAGCGAGATCGAGCCGCTGAGCACCGAGGAGCTCATCACCACCGCCAGCGCCGGCTCCGACGACCTCGGCGGGATCGAGGGCAAGACCACCACCACCGTGGCGCTCGACTTCGGCCGCATCACGATCGAGCAGCACGGCATCGTGCTGTACCTGTTCGGCACGCCCGGCCAGCAGCGCTTCTGGTTCATGTGGGACGAGCTGTCCGCGGGCGCCCTCGGCGCCATCGTGCTCGCCGACACCCGCCGGCTCGAGGACTGCTTCGACGCCGTCGACTTCTTCGAGAACCGCGGGACCCGCTTCCTCGTCGCGGTCAACGAGTTCGACGGCGCGTTCCGCTACGACCCGGACGAGGTCCGCGCCGCCCTCGGCCTCGACCCGCGGGTGCCGATCGTCCTGTGCGACGCGCGGGACGGCGGCTCCGCGACGTCGGTGCTGCGCGCGCTGATCCGCCATCTCCTCGTCGCCGTCCCGTCCGCCTCCGTCTGACGCGGCCGTCCCCGGCCCAGACCCGCCACCCAGGAGCCCCCGTGATCCAAGAGCCGCTGTACGAGCCGCCCGGCCACCTGCTGACGCCCGTCGACCCCGACGTGCCCCAACGGGTCGTCCGGCTGCGGGAGCTGCGGCTCGGGCAGGCCCCGGACGCCGAGTTCGACGCGTTCGCGCGCGAGCTCGCCGAGGCCGCCCGCCACCTCGTCGGCACCGACCTGCCGCCGTTCGCGATGGTGAACTTCGTGACCGACCAGCAGTACCTCGGCGGCCTGTACGCGCCGCAGTCGCCGGGTGCCGACCCCGCCGACGCCGTCGAGCTGGGCCGGGAGGTGCCGCTCGACCACGGCTACTGCCCGCACGTCGTCGTGCGGCGCAAGGCGCTGGTCCTGGACGACGTGTGCGACTACCCGCGGTTCGCCGGCAACCCGGTCGTCGACAAGCTCGGCATCCGCACCTACGTGGGGGCTCCCCTCATCGACCGGACGGGGACGGTGCTCGGCACGATCTGCGTCATCGACCGCGAGCCGCGCCCCTGGGGCCATGCCGGGCTCGACCTCATCAAGGAGCGGGCCGCGGACCTGATGCAGGTGATCCGGCGGCGCGAGGAGCCGCTGGGCTGACCCCGGGGCGGCGGCGGTCAGGACCGCCGCGGCAGTCCGGTCCACGCCTCGGGCGCCGTCGGGATCGAGCGCGACGGCGGCGCGCCCGCCGCGGCGGCGACGCCGTCCTCCAGGCCGAGGACGCCGGTGGACAGCAGCCCGAACTCCGTGGCGACGCGCGCGATGTCGGCCTTCAGGAACTCGATCGCGGCGCGCGCCCGGCGCGGGTCCGCGCCCGTCTCGGCGGCCCACCGCATGACCTGGCCGATCGCGAACGCGTAGCCGATCGCGCGGCCGGCGAGCACGAGGTGCTCCTGGCGCAGCTTCCGGTCGAGGAACGCCAGGTCCAGCCGCTGCCCGTTGACCGCGGCGGCCGTGAGCGGCCATTCGGCGAGGAACCGGCTGAGCGGCCGCCCGGCGGTCCGGGACAGGCAGTGCTCGGCGAGCTGCTGGCTGAGCAGGTCGTTGGTGCCGTCGAAAATGGTGTAGACGCGGGCGTCGAGGAACGCCTGCCCGGAGATGTTGGTCGGCGACCCGCAGCGGTATCCCTCGCCGCCGGCGAGCTGCTGGTAATGGTGCGCCGAACTGAGCATCCGCTCGGTGGCGACCGTCTTGATGGCCTGGACGGCGGGAAAAGCGCCGATCATGCTCTCCTTCATGTCCAGGTCGTTCCGCAGGTAATGGTTGAGCGCCGCGCACACGGTGTACGAGGCGTCGATGGCGGCCAGCCGGTAACGCACGAACCGGATATCCGAAAGGGGCCCCGGGCCGATCTTGCGGCGGTCGGCGTAGGCGTGCGCCTCGCGGCTGATACGGCGCAGGAATCCGCAGCCCATCGCCGCCATCATCGCCCGGGACGCCATGAGCATTTCCACCATCGGCCGCAGATTCCTGCCGTCGGCCGGGATGCGCCGGTGCCGCGGGACGACCGCGTCGATCTCGTTCAGCCCGTAGTCGATCGCTTTCAGGCCGAGCGGCTCGTACGGCTGGAGCGTGCGGAACCCCTCGCTGCGCTTGACGATGAAATAGCCGTACTCGCGGCCGTCGTCGTCGTTCTTCGCGCTGACCAGCCACCAGTGGGCGCTGATGCTGAACGCCTGCCAGTGCTTGCGGCCGCGGATCCGGTAACCGCCCTCGACCTCCTCGAAGGTGGTGCGCATGCCGGACATCGCGGAGCCGCAGCCGGGCTCGGTGGAGGCGAACCCGCAGATCGCGGGGTCGCCGCCCGCGTACAGCGGCAGCACCTCCTGCTTGGCCTCCTCGCGGGCCCACAGCACGATGGGGCGCAGCGCCACCGCCGTGATGACCGTGACGTACATGCCGACCGGCAGGTTCCATTCGGACACGGCCTCGACGACGCGGCACATCTCGACGTGGTCGTCGCGGCCGCCGTACTCCTTCGGCAGGGTCGGCAGGAGGACGCCGGCCCGGGTCAGCAGGGTCCAGTCGTCGGCGGGCAGGTTCTGCTGCGGGTAGGTCGCGGTGTCGAATCGGCGGGCGGCCGCCTCGATGCCGGCGATGAACGCGTTCGTCGACAGAGACAGAAGATCATTCATCATGGCGTCGGCTCTCATCGATCTGTCGGTGCTGGGAAGTCGTCCTCTTCCGGCGGTCAGGTGCACGCGGCCGCCCTGTTTCCGTGCGTTGCGGCGGGCCATTTCGCGCCGCTCGATTCGTCCCCCTCCGTGTGGTTCACGTCATCGTTAATCGATCGGTCACGGGACGCAAGGAACATCTGGCTTACCGTAAGTGGCGGTGGAAACCCCGTCGGCGGGAGCGACCTGCGCGAACTCGTGGCGCTGCTTTTTCTGCTGAGGCCCCGGACAACGCTACCGGCGGTGCGCGGGTTCCGATCGTGAACGAATGAATCTTGTAGGGTGCGACAACATCTCCGCGTTCCGCGGACATGTCCGGGGCGCGGAAAATCGGCGAGGCGCCACCGCGGGGCGGGCATGCGAAGGCCCCTCCGCCGCGCGTGGCCGGACGGCGGAGGGGCCGGTTTCCGTGGTGCCGGTTTCCGGGGGCCGTGTTCGTGGGGCCGGTGTTCGTGGGGGCCGGGCTAGGGCGCCGTCACCGTCTCCCTCCCGTAGCGGGTGAGGACGGCTGCGCCGGACCGGTCGGCCGACAGGCACTCCAGGTACGCGGGCGGGCCGCCGGCCGGGAACAGCCGCTCGCCGGTGCCGAGGACGGTCGGGAAGGTCAGCAGCCGGTACTCGTCGACCAGGTCCTCGGCCATCAGCGCGCGCACGATGCTCAGGCTGCCGGTGACGATCACGTCGCGGCTCTCGTTCCGGACGGCCTCGGCGAGGTCCCCTTCGAGGACCCGCGAGTTCGCCCACGCCGAGGCGTCGGTGAGCGTGCGGGAGGCGACCAGCTTCGGGACCGCGTTCATGCGCGCGGAGAACGGGTCGTCGCGGCCGGGCCACAGCCGCGAGAACAGCTCCCAGGTCCGGCGCCCCAGGAGCATGACCCCGTCGTCGAGGACGGAGCCGAGCCGGAACTTGTCCCCGGCGACCGTGCCGGGGCCGTGCCGGAAGGCCCAGCCGCCGTCCGGCGTGCCGCCGGAACCGTCGGGGTCGGACACGATGCCGTCGAGGGTGACGAACTCGATGACGATGACGCTCACGATGGTCGTTCCTTTCGGTCGATGCTCACCGGTACCTACCGGCGGCGCCGCCCGGACTCATCGGTCGCGCCGGAAATCGATGCGCGGAGACCCGGATCGCCGTGCGCGCGGCGATCCGGGTCCGGGAAACGGCGGTCAGCCGCAGCCGGTCAGCCGCAGCCGGTCAGCCGCAGCCGGTCAGCCGCAGCCGGTCAGCCGTGGCCGGTCAGCCGCGGCCGGGGAGGAGCAGGATCCCGTCGCCGACGCTGCGCTCGCCCGTCGCGTCGGACGGGCGGTTGACCAGGACGCCGCCCGCCGTGGCCATCGTCGTGGAGCCGCCGCCGTCGAAGTTCATCGCCTGCACCGCGCCGAGCGACCGCATGACCTTCGCGGCCTCCTCGATGGACAGGCCCTCGCTGTAGCCGGGCGCGCGGCCGTCCGCCGCGACCATCAGCAGCCGCCCCTGCCGGTCGACGCCGACCATGGTGCGCGGGTTCCGGCGCAGCACCCAGTTGTAGTAGAAGGACTGGTCGTCGCCGGTGTGGACGAGCCCGTCGGCGTACGCGTCGACCCACACCCGGCCGTCCCGCACGAGCTGCGGCCCGGCCCCGAGGATCGACGTTCCGGAATCGAGGTGGACGGGACGGCCGCCGTCGAGCACCCGTTCCGAGATCGCGAGCCTCGTGCCCGGGCGGGCGTGGGCGCGCAGCCAGTCCGCGGCCGTCCCGATCGCCTGGACGGTGCGGCCGCCCGCCGGGATGGCGGTGCCGCGCGAGTCCCGCAGCTCCGTCACGCGCCCGGAGGCGTCCAGGACGGCCTCCGCACCGGCCCCGGCGGGGCTCGACGCCCCGTACACCGGGGTGAAGGCCACCAGTTCGTCGGGGTCGGTGCAGGTCACGTCGTGCTGCGGGCGCTCGGTCGGCTGGTCGCCGCCGACGCCGCCGCAGTTGTCGACCAGGCCGGGCAGCCGGTCGACGCCGTCGAGCTCGCGGGCCGCGCGGTCCTGCGCGCGGACGCGCAGGTCGGTGCCGAGCTGCGCGATCCGCACGCCGCGCCCGCTGCGCGGCAGGATCAGCGCGGTGCGGCCGTTGTTCGCCTCGCTGGTCAGCTCGCCGTCCAGCACGTGCAGCCCGGCCGAGCCGCCCTTGCCGGCGGAGGTGAAGTAGGTGCCGTTGACGCCGGCGACGGCGCCGCTGTCGCGCACCAGGTCCGTCACCTTGTCGGTGGCGGTGAGGGTGCCGCCGACGGAGGAGACCACGCGGCCCCCGAACCGCTTCGGGTCGACGGTGATCACGTTGAGGCGCCACGGGCCGGTCGCCTCCGTCCCGTCCTCGGCCGTGTAGGACGTGCCGGCCGAGAACCCGGCGGCGGTGACGGCGGGAAGGTCCTTCTTGGCGTCCGCCTCCGTCGCGTACCGGCCGACCCGGACGACGTAGCCGACGCGTCCGGCCGGCACGTCGGCGAAGCGCGGGCCGTCCACGGCCTCGACGCGCGGCTGGAGTCCGGCCGCCTCCAGGCGGCGGGCCGCGTCCTCGGCGGCCGCCTCGGGCGCGATCACGGCGGACGCGTTGCCGGGCACGGGCAGCCGGACGTGCAGCGTCCAGACGTCGGCGGCGGACTTCTCGCCGCGGACGATCGTGGTGAGCGTGACCCCCGGCGCGAGCGACCGCGTCTCGCGCTGCTCGTGCAGGCCGGAGGGTCCGAGGGGGAGGGCGGGGGTGCGGGGCGAGGCGGTGGCCGGGGCGGCGAGCGCGGCCAGCGCGGCGGCGGACAGCGCCGCGGCGAGGAGGGGACGTCTCATGCGGTCATGATCGTCGCGCCCGGTGACGCGGGGGTGGCCGCCAGATGATCACTTCCGCGGCGCCGGCGGGCCGTTCACCCCGGCGGGCGCCGGCCGGGCGTGCCGCCCTTCACCGGCTAGGCGTGCCGTGCTTCTCCGGTGAGGGGGACGCTCGACTCAGCAGTGACGGACAGGAAGGTCAGCGTCTCCTGGAGGTAGAGCCGGACGTGGTCGGCGTCATGCGACAGGTAGCCGATCGACAGGTCCTGGCCGAGGTGCAGCTCGTAGTCGCCGCCGCGGGTCGACACCAGCAGGGCCCCGTCAAGCGCGGGCGCCCAGATGATCTCGCCGTCGGGCAGCAGCCGCGCGAGATGGTGGTGGACCGGGTAGCCGTGGTCGGTGGTCTCCGCGACCGCGGTGTACGCATCGGCGGACAGCAGCAGGCTGTACGGCCCGCCGACCCCGGCCAGCCGCAGCGCGCTCAGCGCCTTCGCGACGGTGTCGGGGACCAGCCGCGCGTCGGCCGGCAGCGGCAGCGCGCCGTTGGAGCTGCCCGGCACGATCCCGGTGATCCCGGCCGGGCCCGAGCCGTGGAACACGGCCCGGTCCTCGGCGAACGCGATGCGCTTCGCCGCGTCCTTCGCCGGCTGCCAGTCCGGGTCGCGAGCGCCGCGCTCGACGTCGTCCACGTCCTGCCGCGCGACCTCGAACGGGACCCGCAGCTCAATGATCGGCTGGGCCCGCCGCCGGTGGACCAGCACCCCGTCGGCGGGCGAGCCGAGCGGGTCGACGTGCCCGGTGCCCACGGCGGACAGCGCCGGGCCCGCCGGGCCGACCAGGTCCACCACGCGGCGGCCCGCGACGTGCCGGGTGAAGGTGCGGCGCACCTCCGCCTCGAGGTCGGTCCAGGCGGCCTCCGAGATCGGGGCGAGTTCGCGGTGCAGGTTGTTCATGAGGTGCCGTTCCTTCTCAGGCTGCCGATGCCAAGCGAGCCGTCGCCGGACGGGCCGTCATCGGGCGGGCCGTCATCGGATGTAGGCGGCGGGTCGGCCGCGGTGGCGGCGGACGCCAGGGCGAGACGCGGCGACGGGTCGTCGAGGAAGTCCGCCGTGGGCACGAAGAACAGGCCGCCGGTGACCGCCGTCGAGAAGTCCAGGATCCGGTCGTGGTTGCCCGGCGGGTCGCCGATGAACATCTTCTCCAGCATCGTCTCGATGACGCCGACGTCTCCGGCGTAGCCGATGAAATAGGTGCCGAACTCGTCGGCGCCGATCGAGCCGAACGGCATGTTGTCGCGCACGATCTGGTGCTGGGTCCCGTCCGCGTCGACGATCGTGTTCAGCGCGACATGGGAGTTCGACGGCTTCCGCTCGTCCGGGAGCTCGATGTCGCTGAGCTTCTCCCGGCCCATCGCCAGCTCCTGCGCCTCGACCGGCAGCGCGTTCCAGCCCCGCATGTCGTGGACGTACTTCTGGACGACGACGTAGCTGGCGCCGGTGAAGGCCGGGTCCTCGCCGCCGACGCGCACGGCGGCGACGGCGTCCGGCCCCGACGGGCTCTCGGTGCCGTCGACGAAGCCGAGCAGGTCCCGCTCGTCGAAGTACCGGAAGCCGTGCACCTCGTCGGCGACGTCGGCGTGCCCGGCGAGCCGGCTCATGAGCTGCCGCGCCAGCTCGAAGCACAGGTCCGGGCGGCGGGCCCGAAGGTGGAACAGCAGGTCGCCGGGCGTCGACACCGCCGTGTGCACGGCCCCGGCCAGTGCCCGGAACGGGTGCAGCCCGCGCGGGCGCGGCGGGCCGTAGAGCCGGTCCCACAGGTGCGCGCCGAGGCCGGTCACGCAGCTCAGGCCGTCCTCCGGGGACCGGAAGCCGACGGCGCGGGTCAACCCCGCGATGTCGGGCAGCAGCCCGCGCACCGCGTCCTCGCCGCCGGGGCGGACCGTGACCACCAGGAAGATCGCCGCCGTCGCGGGCGGCGCCAGCACGTCCTGCGGCTGTCCCTGCTGCGGCATCGCGTCCCCTCGCTCGTCGTCAGCGCCGATCTACCCTCGGCGCCGAGCGTGCGAAACGGCCCGGGAGCGGGACGGACGCAGTTTTGCCCGCGGCGACAGCGGACCTTGGTGCGCCCTACACGGACGGCGCGGGCGAGGCCCGCGCGCACGCCGCTCGCGAAACTCTGGGCCTTCACCGGCCGGTGTCGGGCGTCCCGTCCTCGTGCTCCGGCGCAACGCCATGGTCTGCCGTGCCTGCGGGCGCCGGCGGGGGAGGGCGGAGCAGTGCCGCGCCCATGGCGACGGCCACCGAGAGCCAGGCGGCGAAGCCGGCCCACACCTCGACCCGCGCTATGTCGACCATGAACCCGAGGCCCCGCGTCCGGCCGTAGGTCGCGGTCGCCACCGCGTACATGCCGAGGGGGAACACCATGCTCCACAGCGTGGGCTCGTAGCTGACCGGGGCACCGCGCACCAGGTGCCGCCACACCGCGAAGAACAGCAGGAGTGGGATCCACCAGGTGCCGAACGCCCACAGCAGGAACGCGAGCCCGGACACCACCTGCCCGGTCGACGCCAGGACCGGCAGGTCCGCGGGCAGCGCCAGGATCTTCGCCGCGGCGAGGACGGTGATGGCGGTCGCCCCCATGTAGACCCAGTACGTGGGGCTCAGCGCGTGCGGCGTGACCGGCTCGTCCAGCAGGTGGGCGGTGACGAGGCTCGCCAGCATGAGGTACAGGACGACCCCGACGCCCCACAGCGCCACCGCCAGCGGCGCGAGGGCGCTCGCCCACGCGTGCCTCGCGCCGGCCAGCGTGGCCGCGGAGACGGCGAGCGACTGGGTCCCCACCACCCACAGGAACCAGCTCCCGTTGATCCTGGGCAGGACGGGGTCCTCCCGGTGGCCGACGATGAGGGCGCCGGGGATGCCGTAGGTGAGCACCAGCCAGATCGGGGCGCTGACCAGCGCCAGCACCGCGCTGGCGAGGACGTGGTGGTCGAGCGCCAGCCGGACGCCCACCACGTTGGGGGCGGCGACCAGCGAGAAGTACCCGAAGCCCTTGCCCGGGTCCCGGGCGTCGGCGAGGAGGCGCCGCGGGTAGGCGACCGCCCGCCAGGCGTACGCCGCCGCCAGCACGACCAGCGCGGCGGCCGCCACCGCGAGCAGCGCCGCCGACAGCGCGTCCCAGCCGAACAGCTCCAGCCCGGTCGAGACGATCCCGGTCGCCATGACCAGCGCGGCGTACCCCGGATGCAGGTCGGCGACCTGCCGGCGGACGCGGTCCATCAGGGGCGTCTCGCCCGGGCCGGTCCGCCCATCAGGTCTCGAACCGGACGCAGGTGCCGTACGCGATGTACTGGGTCTCGGTGTGGATGCGCATGACGTCGGTCGTGGTGAAGTCGGTGCGGCCCACCACGTTCGGGACGGCGAGAAGGCACACCCCGAGGACCGCGTCGGGCCGCAGGTCGGCGCTGGCGCGTTCGAGGTTGGTGAATGCGGACTCGGGGCTCGAAGCGGGCTGGCCGGCCCTGATCCCCAGCGTGGTGACCCCTTCCTGGTCGTCCGGGATGCGGTCCGTCGTGTACATCGGTGTGCTCACCGGTGGTTGATTCCCCGCCGGGGGCGTGCCCGCCGCCGATCCACCGATCCTTTCCGCTGTTTTGCGGCGTCTTGGGAAATCCCATTTGGCCTGTATGTGCGATTCATGGGAGGTCTGGGTAGGCCCCGGGGATGGCGGAGGTGGATCTGGCCACGGTGTTCGACGCGGAGCCTGTCGCGTGCGCGGTGATCTCGCCCGACCTGGAGTTCGTCGCGGTGAACCAGGCCTACGAGCGGCTGGCCGGGCCGCGCGAGCAGCTGATCGGCCGCCGCGTCTTCGACGTCCTTCCCGGCGGCGCTGACGGCGAGAACGCCGCGCACTGGCGGTCCGCCCTGGAGTGGGTGCTCGCGGAAGCGCAGCCGTACGTCATGCCGTGGGGACGGTACGACGCGCAGGTGCCCGGCCGTCCGGGCGTGTACGAGAAGCGCTACTGGAGCACGGTGAACGCCCCGCTGCTGGACGCCGCCGGCCGGGTGGCCATGATCATCCACCGGATCGAGGACATCACCGCGTTCATCGAGCAGCTCCGCGACGAGCGGCCGCAGGGCGTCGAGGTGCCCGTCGACCTGCTGCGGGTGGAGGTCGAGCTGTACGTCCGCTCGCGGGAGCTGCAGAGCGTCAACCACCGGCTCCGGCAGGCGCAGCGGGAGGAGCGGCGGGCCTCGGCCGAGCTGCGCGAGACCGTGCAGCGGCAGCGGCAGGAGGTCGCCGACGCCTCCCATGACCTGCGCAGCCCCCTCACGGGGCTGCAGACGCGCCTGGAGTCGGCGCTCGCCGAACCCGACGTCGACTCGCGGGAGGTCCTGCACGCGGCGCTGCAGGACGCCGAGCGGCTCAGCGACATCGTCTCCGACCTGCTCGAACTCGCCCGCCTCGACTCCGGTGCCCCCGCCGCGACCGAACCGGTGGAGCTGTGCGACCTGGTGCGCGACGCCCTGGCCCGCCACAACTGCGCGCTCGCGCTGCACACCAGCCTGGACCCGCCCGCCGTGGTGGACGGCTCCCGCACGGGCCTGCTCCGTCTCCTCGCCAACCTGCTGGCCAACGCCGAGCGCCACGCCCGCAGCCGGATCGAGGTGACGGTGGCCTGTGACGGCGGCGAAGCGGTCCTGGAGGTGGCCGACGACGGGCCCGGCATCCCGCCGGACGAGCGCCAGGCGGTCTTCCGCCGCTTCTACCGGCGGGCGGACGCCCGGCGCGCCGACCCGAACGGGACCGGCCTCGGCCTGGCGATCGCGCTGCAGACGGCGAGGGCCCACCACGGCACGCTGCGGATCGCGGACCGGCCGAGCGGCACCTGCATGGTCCTCCGCATCCCTCTCCAGCCGCCGCCCTGCCGGCGGGGGGGGGGCGGGAGGGCCGGCCCCCCGCGCGGCGAGCCCTAGCAGTGGTGGACGCGACCCTTGATGATCCTGATGTAGCGGCCCGACACCCATTCCGGCGTGCTGATGCCCAGCCGGTACCAGGTGCGGACGCCCCGGACGGGCTGGCCCCACGTCCAGCACTTGATGTCGACGATCTGCCCCGGGTGCAGTGAGCCCAGCCGCTGGGAGCGGGTGGTGGGTCTGCTCCGGATCGCGAGCCGGGAGCGGGACGTCACCCGTCCCTTGGGGTAGGCGTTGGCGAGCTGCGCCGTGGCGGCGACCTGTGCGGGGCCTGCCTGGCCCGTGTCCGCCGTCGCGGCCGGCACGGTCGCGACGCCGGTGCCCATGATGCCCGCCATGGCGGCAATCGCCGCTTTATGATGCATTTTCACGGAATTCTCCTGATTGACGCGGAATCGTCGCTGCGGCCGGAGGGTCGGCCGCGGGGGCGCGACGATGTCACCTCCCGCTTTTTAACCGTTTCAATCCGCGCGGACGCGCCGCCGGACGGCCGTTGCGGCGAACGGCGGGCGCCGGGCGCCGAACGGTCGGCGGCCCCGGTTCCCGCCGCGTGTAGATCGTTGTTTTCGCAGGTCAGTGCGTATCTGTACGCCGGTCCGCGGCCCGCCCGGCTATGTTCGCAAAAAGGGATGAAGTCGACGCGAGACGGAGTGGTGACGATGGCTGGAACCAGCCCTCCCGACACTGACACCACCGGCAAGCGCGAATCCGCCCGCGACGCGGCGGACGGCCTTCCCGTCGACCAGCTCAAGGAGGCCGGCCAGGAGTTCGTCCAGGCGCTGATGGTGAAGGCCCTCAAGAGCGCCAGCGGCACGGTGAAGCACATGACCGAGCGGCTCGGCGTTCCCGGTGGGGACGGCGGCGGCAGCGGTGACGGCGGTGGCGGCGACGGCGGCGGCACCGGGGCGAAGATGGTCGCCGCGGGCGCCGAGAGCCTCCAGGAAGGCAAGTCCCCGCTGAAGGCGGGACTCAAGGCGGGCATGACGGGCGCCAAGGAGACGGCCAAGAAGGCCGTCGGAGCCGGGGACGGCGGCAAGGGCGGCGGCGAGGACGAGGCCAAGGTCATCAACATCGTCGAGAAGTTCGACGTGGGGCTGCCGCGGCGGGTCGCCTACGACCAGTGGACGCAGTTCGCCGAGTTCCCGAGCATGACCAGCAAGGTCGAGAAGGTCGAGCAGGAGTCCGACGAGAAGCTCAACTGGCGCGCCAAGATCTTCCTGTCCCATCGCGACTGGAAGTCGACGATCGTCGAGCAGGTGCCGGACGAGCGGATCCTCTGGAAGTCGGAGGGGCCGAAGGGCTACGTCGACGGCGCGGTCACGTTCCACGAACTGTCGCCCGACCTGACCCGGATCCTGCTGGTCGCCGAGTACCACCCCGACGGCTTCCTGGAGAAGACCGCGAACCTGTGGCGCGCCCAGGGCCGCCGGCTCCGCCTCGACTTCAAGCACATCGAGCGCCACATGATGACGCGGACGCTGCTGGAGCGGGACGACATCGAGGGCTGGCGCGGCGAGATCCGCGACGGCGAGGTCGTCAGGACGCACGAGGACGCGGTCAAGGAAGAGAAGCAGGCGGCCGAGGGCTGACCCGCCCGCCCCGATCCCCGGCTTGGAGGAGCGATGGCCGAGAACGGCGACGGCACGAACCGCGAGCATGCCGACCGGAGCGAGTCCGGCGAGGTCGAGGAGAGGACCGGGCGCGAGCGCGACGACCGGAGGGGATCCGGCGAGCTCGAGGAGAAGACCGGGCGGATCGTCCCGCCGGAGGCGGAACGCCCGTCCGCCGAGGGGCCGGACGTCCACCTCAACGTCCCGGAGCTGAAGGTCGACGAGATCTCGCTGGAGGTCAACGACCTGGAGGCGCACGTCTCGCTGGTCGCCGAGGTGCTCGACCTGCTCAAGCTGAACGTCGGCGCGGACGTGGGCCTCGGCCGGGTCAAGCTGGAGATCAAGGGCGTCGCGGCGCAGGCGCTGCTCCAGGTCCGGCTCGACAACGTGGCCGAGATCGTCGACCGGGTGCTGACCACCCTCGACCGGAACCCGGAGATCCTCCAGCACCTGGGGCGCGGCCTGGAGTCCCTCGCGCGCGATGTCGGGTCCGGCACCGGCGAGGCGGTGGGCGAGGTCGGCCACGGCGCCCGGGGCGCCGTCGAGGACGTCGGGAAGGGCGCCGGACGCGCCGTCGAGGACGTCGGCGAGGGCGCCGGCGGCGCGGTCGACAAGGTCGGCGAGGGCGCCGGCGGCGCGGTCAAGGACGTCGGGAAGGGCGCCGGCGGTGCCGTCGAGGACGTGGGCAAGGGCACCGGACGCGCGGTCGAGGACGTCGGCGAAGGCACCGGTGGCGCGGTCAAGGATGTGGGCAAGGGCGCCGGCGGTGCGGTCGACAAGGTCGGCGAGGGCGCCGGCGGTGCGGTGAAGGACGTCGGCGAGGGCACGGGCGGTGCGGTCGACAAGGTCGGCGAGGGAGCGGGCGACGCCGCCGGCAGCGTCGGCGAGGGGGCCGGTGCCGCGGCCGAGAACGCGGGCAAGGGCGCGGGGAAGGCCGCCGAAGGAGCCGGCAAGGCCGCCGAGGGCGCGGGGAAGGCGACCGCCGGCGCGGCGGACACCGCCGACGACGCGGGGAACAGCGGCGAAGACACCGAGAACACCGGCGAGGGGGCGGAGAACACCGGCGAACATTCCGGCGAGGACGCCGCGCCGTCCGACTCCGGCGACGGGTCGTCCGACCGGCGCCGCTCCGAAGAGCCCGCCCAGGACGCCGAGGACAGCGAGGGCGCCGAGGAGAGCGAGGACGGCGAGGAGAGCGAGGATGGCAAGGACAGCGGGGACGGCGCCAACGACCTGCAGAGCGCGTTGCACGAGACCGAGGACTCCGTCCGCGAGCTGGGCCGCGCCCTGCTCCGGATGGTCACCAGGTAGCCCGCCCGGTCAGCTCCCCGTGATGCGGCGGACGGCGTCCGCGTACCTGCGGACGGCCGCCGCCGGAAGCCGCCCGCCGGGGAGCTCGACCACGAACGCGCTCTGCCCGACGACCGTGTTCTCCCAGCCCGTGGCGCTTCCCGGGTAGACGGTAAGCGCGCGCAGCGGGAGCCCGACGTCGCGGGCGAAACGGCGCTGGACATCGCTCGGACCCTGCGAGCTGTCGACCACCGTCAGATGCTGGTGAAACCAGATCGCCACGGTCGGCCGCACGCGCCGGACGAGGCGCGCGGCCGCCGCCGACTCCGGCTCCGACAGCGGTGCCGCACCGGAGTAGTGAGCCGATCCCGGGGCGTCGATCCGGCGCCAGCCTGCCGGGAAGTTGCGGTTGAGGTCCACGCCGTGCGCGTTGCCACGCGTCCGGGCCGCCATCCCGTCCGGGTTGAGCACGGGCACGACCCACAGGTCCGCGTGCGCCGGGCCCGGTCCGGCGGCCAGGGCGTCCGCCACCGCCACTCCGGCCGGCTCGTCGCCGTGTACGCAGCCGACGACGAGCACGCGCCGCGCCGCGTGCGGGTTCCCCAGCTCGACCGCCGAGATCGGACGTCCCTGGACGGACCTGCCCAGCACCACCGTCCGGTGGACTGAACCGCCGGCCGGCGACCCGCCGGCGTCCCCGCATGCGGCCAGCAAGATCGCCACGGCACCGAGAAGCGCACCGCGCCCGCGCAGGCCCGCCGTCCACCGCCCCACGATGATCCCCCGATGCGCGCCGTCCGTCCGGTCCGGGGGAGTGACGGTCCAATGCCCTCTCAGCCGCCGCTGATTCGCCCGCTCCGGGCGGCGGCGCCGCCGGACGGAGGACGGCGGGCTCGCGCTCCCGGTGGCCGGGAATGCCGGGCGCGGTGTCGGGCGGGCGCGGCTAGCGTTGCGCGATCCACTCTGAGAGGGGCTCGACATGGCGGAGGACGCAGGGCACCGCTCCCTGGAGCAGCGGGTGGCCGACCTGGAGCGGATCGAGGCGATCAAGGCGCTCAAGCACCGGTACTGGAGCGCGTGCGACGCGAAGGACCCCGTGGCGTTCCGGGACAGCTTCACCAAGGGGCCCGCGTCGATCGACTACGGTTCGCTCGGCACGTTCGAGGACGCCGACGCGCTCACGCGGGTGTTCAGCGAGATCGCGCTGCGGAAGGTCGACGGCGAGTACGCGGTGCTGGACATGCACCACGGCTTCCACCCCGTCATCACCGTGCTGGACGACTCCGCGGCGAAGGGCACCTGGACCCTGCGCTTCCGGCAGCTGAACCGGGTCGACAACACCGAACTGCTCATGGCCGCGGAGTACGACGACGAGTACGTGGTCGAGGACGGGCGGTGGAAGATGGTGAAGTCGCACGTCCGGACGCTGTGGACGGTGCTGCGCCCGCTGCCCGAGGGCACCGTGGTGAACCAGGTGATGGGGCGGCACTAGGCCCCGCTCGGGGCCGGGTTCGTGGAGAGCGCCCAGAAGGCGGCGTAGCGGCCGCCGCGGCGCAGCAGCTCGTCGTGGGCGCCCTCCTCCATGATCCGGCCGCCGTCCAGGAAGACGACGCGGTCGGCGCGGCGGACGGTCCGCATCCGGTGCGCCACCATCACCACCGTCCGGCCCGCGACCAGGCGTTCGATGCCGTCGTGGACGGCGGCCTCGTTCACCGGGTCCAGCGCGGACGTCACCTCGTCCAGCAGGACGATGGGCGCGTCCTTCAGCAGCGCCCGGGCGATCGACACGCGCTGGCGCTCGCCGCCCGACAGCAGCTCGCCGCCCTCGCCGACGTTCGCAGCCCAGCCGCCGGGCAGCCGCTCGACCACCTCGTCCAGCCGCGCCGCGCTCGCCGCCGCCCGCACCTCGGCGTCGCTCGCGTCCGGGCGGCCGAGGCGGACGTTCTCCTCGATCGTGCCGTCGAAGAGGTAGACGTCCTGGAACACGACGGCGATCCGGGCCATCAGCGCCTCGGTGCCGATGTCGCGGACGTCCGCGCCGCCGACGCGAACCGCGCCCGCGTCCACGTCGTAGAACCGCGCGATCAGGTTCAGCAGGGTGCTCTTGCCCGCGCCCGACGGCCCGACCACGGCGAGCCGCCGTCCTTCCGGCACCGACAGCGACACATCGTCGATGACCGTCCGGTCGCCGTGCCGGAACGTGACAGACGCGAACTCCAGGCCGCCGTGCTCCGGCCGGACGGGGTCGCGGGGTTCCGGCAGTGGTTCGGTGCGCAGCACCGCGTCGAGCCGGGCCAGTTCGGCCCGCGCGCCGCGCAGCCGGCCGCCGAGCTCCGACAGCGACAGCAGCGGGTCCGCGCAGCGGGCGGCGAGCACCAGGACCGCCAGGACGTCCGCCGCGCCGATGTCCCCGCCGAGCGCGAGGTAGGCGCCCAGGGCCAGGAGGACGGTGAAGAACGCCTGCACCGTGAGCGTCAGTCCGAGGATGCCGGGCAGCGCCGACAGCGTGGACCGCCGGGACGCGCGCTGGAGCCCGCGGAGCGAGTCGTCGAGCATCCCGAAGCGTTCGGCGGTCCGGCCGCCGGCCCGCAGCACCGGCTGGGCCTGCAGGTACTCGACGACCCGCGCGGCGGCCTCGTGGTCGCGGTCGGCGCGCTCGGCGTCGGCGGCGGCCATCGCCCGTCCGGCCCGGACCTGGACCGCCGCCACGACCGGCGCGGCGAGCAGCGCGGCCAGGCCCATCCGCCAGTCGAAGGCGGACATCACGGCGACGATCGTCAGCGGCGTCACGCAGGCCGACACGAGCGGCGCCAGCAGGTGCGCGATCACGCTCATCGCCTGGAGGAGGCCGCGGCCGGCCAGGACGGACACCTCGCCGACGCGGCGCGGCCCGTACCAGCCGACGGGCAGCCGGGCCAGATGGTCGCCGAGCCGGTCGTACATGCCGTGCAGCAGCGTGGTCCCGACGCGGAAGCCCGACAGGTCGCTGACGTACCGCAGCACCCCGTACACCGCGACCGCGGCCCCGAACGCGATCAGCCAGGGCCGGGCGTCTCCGGGCGCGTCGCCGAAGAGCGCCCGGAGGACGGGGACCAGCAGCGCGTAGGACAGGCCCTCGACCACGGCGGTCGCCGTCATCAGCGCCACGGTGCGGCGCACCGGACGCGCGTACCGGGGGCCGAGCACGCGGAACAGCATCGGAATCATCACAGGTCATCTCCTCGCAGGGTGCCGGGCCGGGCCGCGGTCTCACCGTCGGCGGCCGCCAGGTGGGTGCGCCAGAACGCGGCGAACCTCCCGTCCCGCGCCAGCAGCTCGGCGGGGGCGCCGCGCTCGGCGACCGCCCCGTCCTCCAGCATCACGATGGTGTCGGCGTCGGCGATCGTCTCCAGCCGGTGCGCGATGACGAGGACCGTCCGGTCGCCTCCCGGCGCCGTCAGGGCCCGCCGCACGGCCAGTTCGGTCTGCGGGTCGGCGAACGCGGTCGCCTCGTCGAGGACCAGGACGGGGGTGTCGGCGAGCAGCGCGCGGGCGATCGCGATCCGCTGCGCCTCGCCGCCCGACAGGCCGGCCTCCTCGCCGATCACCGTGTCGTAGCCGCGCGGCAGCTCGAGGACGCGGTCGTGGACGTTCGCCCGCCGGGCGGCGCGGACGATGTCGTCCCTGCCCGCGTCCGGTACCGCGAGCGCGATGTTGTCGGCGACCGACGCGCGCAGCAGGCGGACGTCCTGGAAGACGAACGAGACCGTCCGGTAGAGGTCCCGCGCGGCGATGTCGCGCAGGTCGGCGCCGCCGAGCGCGACCGTGCCGCGGGTCGGGTCGAAGAACCGCGGCAGCAGCCGGACCAGCGTCGACTTCCCACTGCCGGACGGCCCGACGACCGCGGTGACCGTGCCCGGTTCCAGCACCAGGTCGATGCCGCGCAGCACCTCGCGGTCGGGCCGGTAGCCGAAGCGGACGTCCCGCAGCTCCACCCGGTGCCCCCGCGGCGCGACCGGGTGCGCGGGCTCGGGCAGCGGCGGCACCGCGAGCACCTCCCGGATCCGGCCGACCGCGCGCCGGGCGCCCTGCAGGTCGTCGAAGCCGTGGAAGAGCGCGCCCACCGGGGCGGTCAGGCCCAGCCCGAGCAGCAGGAAGGGCAGCAGGTCGGCCGGCGCCAGGTGGCCGCCGGTGATCAGGACCGCGCCGCCGGTCAGCACGGCGAGCAGCACGAACGGCGGCGACAGCACCAGCTGGATCGCGGCGGCGACGCCGGAGAGGGCGCGCACCATCCGGTAGAAGGCGGTGACGAACTCGTCCACGGCGGCGGTGAACCGCCGCAGGGCGCGGTCGCCGCCGCCGAACGCCTTGACGACCGCGATGCCCTGGACGAACTCGACGACGGAGTTCGCGATCCGGCCCATCGCCGCGTCGAACCCCCGCTGCTCGCGCAGCCGGCCCGGCGTCATCATCAGCGGGACCAGCGCCACCGCCAGCAGCACCGGGACCAGCGTGGTCAGCGTGAGCCGCCAGTCGACGGAGAACAGGTAGGCCAGCGACACGAGCGGGACCACGAACGCGGAGGCGAGCTCGCCGGGGGCGTGGGCGATGAACGGGTGCACGGCGCTGACGTCGTCCCCGACGAGCTTCGCCAGCTCACCGGTCAGGCGGCCGGACAGCCAGCCGATCGGGACCCGGCCCAGCCGCGCGGCCAGCCGCCGCCGGAACGCCAGCTGCACGCGGCCGTCGAGCAGGTGCCCGATCCCCGAGGACGCGGCCGTGCACAGCAGCCGGACGAGCAGCCCGGCCGCGCCCGCGACCACGGCCGTCCAGACGCGGCCGTGGTCGGCGGGGCCGGGCGCCAGGAGGGCGCGGCCCAGTTCGGCGACCGCCAGGAGCGGCGCCAGTCCCGCGACCGCGCCGACCACCTGGAGGACGACGACCACGGCGAAGCTCCGGGCGTGCGGGCGCAGCAGCCCGGCCGAGCCCGGGTCCGCCGCGGCACCGGCCTCGGACGGCTGCGCGGGCCGCGCTTCGGCGACGCCGGTGACGGTCATCGGCGCGCCTCCAGCCGGCTGCCCTGCGGGAGGGTGACCGCCATGATGCTGCTGGGGACGTCCAGCGCGATGCGGTGCCACCGTCCGCGCGGGACGATCGCGGCGGTCCCGGCGGGCAGCCGGATCACTTCCTCTTCCTGCTCCGGCTCCTCCGGACGCAGGTAGAGGCGGAACTTCCCGATGAGGCAGGAGACGACCTCCTCGGACTCGGGGTGGACCTCCCAGTGGCCGCCGTGGACGTCGGCGTCGGTCTTCGCGTGGAAGGCCGTCAGCCGCCAGCCGTCGTGGCCGGAGCACACCGTCCTCTTCTCGGCGTGGATCGTGCCGCCCTGGCGGAGGTGGAGCAGGGACGCGAACAGGTCGATCGGGGTGACGGGCATGCCGGGCCGTCCTTCCTGCGGTGAGATGCACATGGGGGCGCCGGTCAGTCCATGGCGGCGGCCGGCTCGGGGCCGCCGGACCGTCCGGCCGGTGCGGGCGGGCCGCCGCGGCGCAGCACGGTGAGGGCGATGAGGACGGCGCCGAGCAGCAGCACCGCGCCGAGGGTGAAGCCGAGCGCGTATCCGTCGCTGAGCGACGCCCGCGTGACGGTGCCGCCGGTGCGGTCGTGCGCCGCGGTGCCGAGGGCGGCCAGGCCGAGCGAGGCGCCGATCTGGCGGACGCTGTTGAGCAGGCCGGACGCGGCGCCGGCCTCGTGCGGCGCGACGCCGGCGGTGGCGGTGGAGACGAGCGGGGCGAGGCAGAGCCCGAACCCGACGCTGGCGACGATGGAGGGCCCGAGGACGTCGGTGAGGTAGGTGCCGTCGGCGCCGATCCGGCCGAACCAGGCGAACGCCGCCGCGGTCATGAGCCCGCCGGCGATCAGCAGGGTGCGGGCGGGGAGCCGGTAGCCGAGCTTGACGGCGAGGAAGGAGCCGGCGACCACGCCGAGCGCGAACGGCACGAACTCGAGCCCGGTGAGCGCGGGATCCGTTCCGAGGACCCGCTGCAGGTAGAGGGACATGAAGTAGAAGGACGACGACAGCGCCGCGCCGGCCAGCAGGTTGTAGGCGTTCGCGCCGGCGACGGAGCGGTTCGCGAGCAGCCCGAGCCGGATCAGCGGCTCCCGGGCGGTGGTCCGCTCGACGAGGACGAACGCGGCGAGCAGCGCGGCCGCGGCCGCCAGCGTCGTCACGGTCACCGCCGACGTCCAGGCGTACCGGTCGGTGCGGACGACGCCGAACACCAGCAGCGTCATGCCCGCGGTGGCGAGGACCGCGCCGAGGACGTCCGGGCGGCCCCTGCGGGCCGGGGGCGGGTCGGCGGCGACGCCCCGCCAGGCCATGGCGAGCGCGGCGGCGGCCATCGGCACGTTCACGAACATCACCCAGCGCCAGCCGGCGTACTCGGTGAGCAGGCCGCCGATCAGGACGCCGAAGGCGCCGCCGGCGGCGTTCATCGCGCTCCAGATGCCGAAGGCGCGGACGCGGGCCCGGCCCGCGGGGAACGTCGCGGTGAGCAGGGCCAGCGCGGCCGGCGCGAGCGCGGCGGCGCCGACGCCCTGGGCGACGCGGGCGGCGACCAGGTGGCCGGGTTCCTGCGCGAGGCCGCCGAGGAGGGACGCGAGGCCGAACAGGCCGAGGCCGAGCCGCAGCACCCGCTTGCGGCCGTACCGGTCGGCGGCCTTGCCGCCCAGCAGGAGCAGCCCGCCGAACGTGAGGGCGTAGGCGTGGATCACCCACGTCACGCCGACCGCGCCGAACCCGAGGCCGGACGCGATCCGCGGGAGCCCCACGTTCACGACCGACAGGTCCAGCGACACCATGAACTGCACGACGGCCACCGCGGCGAGCGTGAGCCCGGGCCGGGCGGCCGGTTCGGCGGCCGCCCGGGCACGGGGCGTTTTCCGGATCGTGTACATGCCGGAAATGGTGCTGTTCGTGCTGGTCGGCGGTCATCGTGCGGGGGATGACTCCTTCGCCTCGCACCGCGGAAGTAGGCCCGGCCCGCCTACCACGCCGGGAGTAGCCGGCTCTTACGCCGTCCAGCGGAGGATTTCCACGAAAATGGCCCATAACCTACCTGGATGAGGTTCTTGGACCGGAGGCGGCCGCTCGCCGAGGACGGCCTGCTCGCCGCGGCGATGGCCGTCCTGCTGACGGTCGTCATGCTCTACTCGCCGCGCGCGGGCGCGCTGGATCTCGCGGCGGGCGTCGCCGGGTCGCTCGCGCTCGTCGCCTGGCGGCGGGCGCCGCTGGTGGCGCTGCTCCTCAGCACGGCGTTCATGCTGGTGGTCGCGGCCCGCACCCAGCCGGGCCCGGCGGCGGCCTACCCGGTCATGGTGGCGGTGTTCGCCGCGGTGCGGGCCGGCCACCGGGTCGCCGCGGCGCTGGTGAGCGCGGCGTTCCTGGGGATCGCCGTCGCGGTGAACCTGCCCGGCGCCGACGGGACCGGGGAGAACCTCCAGAGCGTCGCGCTGCTGATCGGCTGGTTCGTGGCGGCGGGCGTCGCCGCGACCGTCATCCAGCACCGGCAGGCGTACCTGGAGGAGGCCGAGCAGCGCGCCGCCGAGGCCGAGCGCACCCGCGAGGAGGCGGCCCTCCGCCGCGCGGGGGAGGAGCGGCTCCGCATCGCCCGGGAGCTGCACGACTCCCTCACCCACAGCATCTCCGTCATCAAGGTCCAGGCCGGGGTGGCGGTCCACCTGGCGCACCGGCGCGGCGAGGACGTCCCGCCGGCGCTGCTGGCGATCCAGGAGGCCAGCGGCGACGCCATGCGCGAACTGCGCGCCACCCTGGAGGTGCTGCGCGACTCCGACTCCGGCGGCGGTGACGGCTCGGGCGGCGAGGCCGCGGCGTCCGGCCTCGACCGCCTCGACGACCTGGTCGAACGGGCCCGCTCTACCGGCCTGGACGCCACGGTCACGGTCTCCGGGACCCGCCGCGACCTGCCGTCCGAGGTGGACCGCGCCGCGTACCGGATCGTCCAGGAGGCGCTCACCAACGTCTCCCGGCACGCCGGCGGCGCGGCCGCCGCGGTGTGCGTCGAGTACGCCGGCGACGCACTGGTCGTGCAGGTCGAGGACGACGGCAAGGCCGACCCGGACGCGCCGCCGGTGCCCGGCAAGGGACTGCTCGGCATGCGCGAGCGCGTCGCGGCGCTCGGCGGCCGGCTCCGCGCCGAGCCCCGCGCCGGGGGCGGCTTCATCGTGCGCGCCGAGCTGCCCCTGGAGGGAGCCGCATGATCAGGGTGCTCCTCATGGACGACCAGGCGCTCATCCGCGGCGGCTTCCGCGCCCTGCTGGAGATCGAGGACGACATCGAGGTGGTCGCGGAGGCCGCCAACGGCGAGCAGGGCGTCGCGCTCGCCCGCGAGCACCTGCCCGACGTCGCCCTCGTCGACATCCAGATGCCGGTGATGGACGGCATCGAGGCGACCCGGCTGATCGCCGCCGACGAGCGGCTGGCCGGCGTCCACGTCGTCATCCTCACCAATTACGGCCTCGACGAGTACGTCTTCAACGCGCTGCGCGCCGGCGCCTGCGGCTTCATGGTCAAGGACACCGAGCCCGCCGACCTGCTGCAGGGCGTGCGGGTCGCCGCCCGGGGCGACGCGCTGCTGTCGCCGGCGATCACCCGCCGGCTGATCGCCGAGTACGTCGCGCGCCGTCCCGAGCCCGTCCCGCAGGCCCTCGACGTGCTGACCAACCGGGAGCGCGAGGTCGCCGCGCTGGTGGCCCGCGGGCTGTCCAACGACGAGATCGCCGCCCGGATGGTGATCAGCCCGACGACCGCGAAGACGCACGTCAGCCGGGCGATGACGAAGCTGCGGGCGAGGGACCGCGCCCAGCTCGTCGTGTTCGCCTACGAGTCCGGCCTCGTCACGCCCCGCCGCGCCTGACGGCGGGCGCCCGGGTCACCAGGGGATCGGGCCCTCCGCGCCGAAGAAGCCGCCGGTCGGCCCGTCCGCCCCGAGCGTGGCCAGCCGCACCAGCACCGCGGCGCCCTCCTCGACCGTGAGGACGCCGGTGTGGTCGTTGGCGTCCGTGGCGACGAAGCCGGGCGCGGCGGCGTTGACCAGGACGCCGTCCTTGCCCAGCTCGTTCGCGTACTGCACGGTCAGCGCGTTCAGCGCGCTCTTGGACGGCGAGTACGCCGCCGACGGCGGCAGCGCCGTCATCGGCCCGGCCGGGTCGCTGAAGATCGTCATCGACGCGGCGTGGCTGCTGACGTTGACGACGCGCGGCTCCGGCGACCGCCGCAGCAGCGGCAGCATGGCGTTGGTCACCGCGATCACCCCGAAGACGTTGGTCTCGAACACCCTCCGGACCATGTCGAGGTCGACGGTGCTCGGGACCTGGTCGTGGGCCTGGTCGGGCGCGACCTTCCCGGAGCCGCTGATGCCGGCGTTGTTGATCAGCACGTCGAGGCGGCCGAAGCGCTCCTCCACCTGCTTCGCGGCCGCCCGGACGGACGCCGCGTCGGTGACGTCCAGCGCGACCGCGTGCACGTCGCCGCCCGCTTCGCGCAGCGCCGCGGCGGCCTCCTCGCCGCGCCGCGGGTCCCTGGCACCGACCAGGACCGTCATGCCCGCCGCCGCGAGCTGCGCGGCGGCCCCGCGTCCGATGCCCTTGTTCGCCCCGGTGACCAGCGCGACCTTCCGGTGTTCGCCCATGTCCCGCTCCCTGTCTCGGAAAGGGTGCGTCCTGCCCGGCACCCGTTGTCGGACCCGAGACGACACAGCCCGCCCGCCTGTGACATGCGGGGAGGAGCGTGGTCAGTGTTTGTGCGCTTCTTCCAGGGACGCCCCCGCCATCCGCGCCGCGAGCACGCCGGCGAAGTTCGGGCACTCGAAGACGTTGTCGTGCGGGCAGGCCAGCCCGTGCGCGATCGCTTCGCGCGCCGCCTGCATCCGGGCGATCTGCTCGTCCAGCTCGGCGAGCTTGCCCCGCTGCAGCTCCCGCCGGTCGCCCCCGGACGTGCGAGCCCCGACGAGGGCCTTGATCTCGCGCAACGTGAAGCCGACGTCGCGCAGCAGCAGGATGAGACCGACCTGCTCCACCGCCGACGGCGGGTATCGCCGCTGCCCCGAGACCCGGGCCGGCTCCGGCAGCAGGCCGACCTCCTCCCAGTAGCGCAGGGCCGAGGTGGCCACGCCCGTCCGGTCCGCCACCTCGCCGATCGTCAGCCGCTCGTCCGCCATGGTGCCTCCGAGCGTACGCGAGGCCCGTTCCCCGCGATCACGAGGCGGCCTGGGCGCGGAGGCCGCGGACGAACAGGTCCAGGTGGCGGCGCGCGAGGGCCTCCTTCTCCTCGGGTGGCAGGGGGCCCGGGAGCGGGCGGGCGATGCGGACCGCCATCATGCCGATGTCGGCGAACGTGACGTCCTGCGGCAGGCTGCCGGCCGCGTGCGCCGCGGCGACCAGGCCCTCCAGGAGGCGGAGGCTCTCCGCGCGCAGCGGCGCCAGTTCGGGATCGTCCTCGAGGTCGACCCGGCCGAGCAGCGCCGGCAGTACCGCGGAGACGCGCAGCTCCAGCGTCCGCCGCAGGTAGCGGGCCAGCGCGTCGAACGGGTCGGCTTCCTGTGCGCAGGCGTCCCGGGCGGCCTCGACGGTGCCGGTCAGCGCGTCCAGGGCGACGGCGTGCAGCAGCGTGGCGCGGTCGGGGAAGCGGCGGTACAGCGTGCCGCTGCCGACCTCGGCGCGGCGGGCGACGTCGTCGAGCGGGACGTCGGGGCCGCGTTCGACGATCATGTCGCGCGCGGCCGCCAGGATCCGCTCGAGGTTGCGCCGCGCGTCGGCCCGCATCGGCCTGGCCATCGTCCACCTCCTCGCGTCGTAGGGACACGGTAGCAGCAAAAGCGGGGAAAGTTTCCCCGCTTGCTCTTGCCGGCCCCGCGGCGGCGTGCCACAGTTAAGTGGAGAGATTTTCCCCGCTTCGTGGAGAGGAACGGTCATGACGGGCAGGAACCCCCGGGTCGGCCCCCAGCGGGGCGGCCTCGCCGCCACCGCCGCGATCGTGGTGGCGGGCGCGATCCTCACCGTGCTCGACGCGACGATCGTCAGCGTCGCGATCGGCGCCCTGGCGCGCGACCTCGCGGCGCCGCTGCCGGCCGTCCAGTGGGTGATGACCGGCTACGCGCTCGCGCTGGCCGCGGTCATCCCGCTCACCGGCTGGGCCGCCGGGCGGTTCGGCGGCAAGCGGGTGTGGATCGCCTCGCTCGCGCTCTTCACCGCCGGCTCGCTGCTGTGCGCCCTGGCCTGGTCGGCGCCCAGCCTGATCGCCTTCCGGGTCGTGCAGGGGCTCGGCGGCGGCATGGTCGCGCCGGTCGGCATGACGCTGGTGGCGCAGGCCGCGGGGCCGCGCCGGATGGGCCGGGCGATGAGCCTGGTCGGCGTCCCGATGATGCTGGGCCCCATGCTCGGCCCGGTGCTCGGCGGGCTGCTGGTCTCCGCCGCCGCCTGGCAGTGGATCTTCCTCGTCAACGTGCCGGCCGGGCTGGTCACCCTGCTGCTGTCGTGGCGGCTGCTCCAGGGCGCGCCGGGCGGACGGTCCGACCGCCTCGACGTGCCCGGCCTGCTGCTGCTCTCGTCCGGCCTGGTCGCGATCGTCTACGCGGTCTCCCGGCTGGCCGGCGACGGCGCGCTCTCCCTCGGCACCCTGGCGCCGGCGCTGTCCGGAGCCGTCCTGCTGGCACTGTTCGCGGTACACGCGCTGCGCGCCGGCCGGCCGCTGCTCGACCTGCGCCACCTCGCCGACCGGACGTTCGCCTCCGCCGCCGCGATCCAGGCCCTGCTCGGCGCCGTCCTGCAGGGCTCGATGCTGCTGCTGCCGCTGTACTACCAGCTCGTCCACCACGAGTCCGCGCTGGACACCGGCCTGCTGCTGGTCCCGCAGGGCGCCGGCGCCGCTCTCGCGCTGGCCGTCTCCGGACGGCTCGTGGACCGCGGCCTCGGCAAGCCGATCATCCTGACCGGGCTGCCGCTGCTGGCCGCCGGACTCCTCGTCTACACCCAGGCGGGCGCGGCCGCCGGCGCGTTCCCGGTGACCGCGGCCCTGCTGGTCATGGGGCTCGGCACCGGCTGCCTCATGGCGCCCGCCATGTCCATGGCGTACCGGCGCGTCGACCAGGCCGCGATCCCGCGCGCGACCGCGCTGCTGAACATCACGCAGCGGGTCGGCGGCGCGATCGGCACCGCGCTGTACGCCGTCGTCCTGCAGCACAACCTCGACACGACCGGGGTCGCCGCCGCGTTCGGCCGGACGTTCTGGTGGCCGCTCGGGCTCACCGCGCTCGCCGTCCTGCCGGCGCTGCTGCTGCCCCGCCACCAGACCCCCGACCCGCCCCGCGCACAGCCGCACGACAACGCCCCCAAGCCCGCGAACGCATGACCGGGCGCACCGCAACGGAAAGGAACAGCGCGATGAGCCGCCGGCAGATCCTCGACCTCGTCCACCGCTTCGCCGACGCCGAACTCAACGGCGACGCGGCCGCCTACGAGCGGCTGCTCACCCCCGACTTCACCGGCATCGGCCCCGTCGGGTTCGTCCTGGACGGACGGCAGTGGGCCGCCCGGCACGACGACCTGACCAACCACGCCTTCGAGGTCCTCGACCCGCAGGTCCGCCTGTACGGGGACGCCGCGGTCGTCACCGCCGTGCAGCGGCAGCGCACCACCGCGCGCGGCCACGACGCGAGCGGCTCGTTCCGGCTGACGCTCGTCGCGGTCCGCGACGGCGACCGCTGGGCCATCGCGAACCTCCAGCTCAGCGGCCCCCTCCGGCCGCCGACGGCACCGCCGCCGTCCGCCCCCGCCACCGGGGACCCCGAGACGATCTCGCGCGACGAGCTCCGCACCGCCATCGCCGCCGGGACCGCCGTCACCGTCGACGCGCTGCCGGCGCCCGCCTACGACCGCCGGCACCTCCCGTCGGCCCTCAACCTCACCGCCGAGGACGCACCCGCGTCCGCCGGCGACGTCCTGCCCGACCGCGCCGCACGGATCGTCGTGTACTCCACCGACACGTCCTGCACGCGGGGTCCCGACCTCGCCGCGGAGCTGAAGCGGCTCGGGTACCGGAACGTCCGCCTCTACGCCGACGGCATCGAGGACTGGGTCGCGGCGGGCCTGCCGATCGAGACCGGGGGAGGAGCGTAGACCGCGGTCTAGGTGGACGGGTGGCGCGCCAGGAAGTCGAGGGCGAAGCCGAGGTCCATCGGATCGGGCATCGGGTAGAGCGGACGCGCCGCCGCCAGGTCCCGGTGCATGCGGACGAACGAGGCGAAGTCCCGAGGATAGGCGCGCGCGTCGACTCCGGTGAAGGAACCGAGCGTGCGCGCCCGGGCGAGGACGTCCCGCCAGGCGGGGATCGGAGCCTGGCCCAGGGCGCGCACGCCGTTGGAGAACAGGGTCAGGCGGATCTCGTCGTAGGGCGCGGCCCCGTCCAGGTACTCCAGCAGGCGGCGGTTCGCCGGGTCGGTGTTGAACGCCAGCCAGTACGGGACGGAGCCGGTCCGCAGCGTCCACCAGGGCTCCATGAGCAGGAAGCAGGAGGCGAACAGCCGCGCGTCGGGGACGCCGCGCCGGCGGTACCAGTCGCGGTACAGGTCGGCGACGGCGGCGCTGAGCGCCTGCGGCTCCGGGAACGCCAGCCGGTGCGTGCGGAACTCGCCCAGGTCGTCCAGCAGCGCGGGGTCGAAACCCCACTCCGCCTCGGGGCTCTCGCCGTCCGGCGGCGGCGCCCGCCAGGCGCGGAACGGGGAGCCGTCCCGGGCCAGGAACGCCGCGACGCGGTCGCCTCCCTCATGGAACTCGGCCGCGCCGATGCCGCCGAACGCGCCGTGCTGGAACAGGTGCCGCTCCCCGACGCGGGTGGTCGGCCAGCGCAGCCCGCAGTCCGGCACGACGAGGGTCGCGTCCGGGGCGAGGCACTCCCGCAGGAACTCCCGGTACGCGGCGGGCAGCCGCCGGAACTTGACCCGGAAGTACGACATCCCCGCGATCATCAGCCGGTCCTGGTTCGGGTCGTGCATGTGGTGCAGGACCAGATCCGGGCCGGCGTCGGCGAGGTCCTGGCCCGCCCGCCGCGACGCCCGCAGGCTCCCGGCCGGATCGTCGGGATGGCCGCCGCGGCGGCGCACCGGGATCAGGACGGTCTGCGGCAGCCACGGCGCGCCGACCGCCGCCGCGAGATGGATCATCGCGCCGTCCGCCGAGCCGATGAACGCGGCGGGGTAGCGCCGCCGCGGGTAGTGGGACACGATCCACTCCGCCAGGGCGTCCGAGCGGACCTCGCCGGTCCGGCCGGGCGCGACGGCCTCCGCCCAGCCCGACGCCGCGAACGCCCGCTCGGCGACCCGGCGCGGCAGCCGGTTCGCCGCCCCCAGCAGGACCGACATCGGCGCCTCCAGCGGCCCGGGAAGGATCCCGAGCAGCGGCGCGTCCCGGCCGTCCAGGAATCTCGCGAGGACGCGCAGCATCGCGGTCGCCGAGTCGAACCCGGCGACCTGCCGGCCCGGCGACGTCATCGCCCGCCCTCCGCGCGGCCCGCGGCGAGGCTCCGGATCGGCTCCGACCACGCGTCCGGGTACGGCCACACGAACGTGTGTGCCCCGGGGACCTCCAGGAACCGGCCGTCCGGCGCCGTCCGGGCCAGCTCGCGCGCCCAGCGCGCGGTGAGCAGGCGGTCCCGCCGGCCGCGCAGCACGAGCACGGGGAACGGCAGGTCGGCGAGCACGTCCTCGACGTGGTCGTCGAGATGCGCGCGGACGATGTGCCACAGCCGGCGCGGTCCCGCCCGCAGCCACTCGGGGTGGTGCGAGCGGCCGAGCTCGCCGGGCTCGCGGCGGGCGTCCAGCCGCCAGCGCAGCAGCAGGCGGGGGACCGAGCGGGCGACCGGGTCGACGGTCGGGCTCGCCAGCACCAGCGCGGCCGTCCGTCCCGGCCGGAACGCCGCGGCGTGCGCGGCGACCTGGGTACCGCTGCTGTGCCCGGCCACCACGACGGGACCGAGCGCGGCGTCGTCCAGCCACGCCGCCACCGCCCGCCCGTACCCGGGCACGTCCAGTTCCTGCGGAGGGTCGCCGCTGCCCGCCAGGCCCGGCAGGTCCACCAGGTGCGCGCGGGTCCACGTGCCCAGGCGCGCCAGGGCCGGCATGAGGTAGTCGGACACCGCCATGCCCTGCACCACGACGACCTCGGGAACGCCCGGCACCGCGCGTCCCACCGTCCGCGCCCGCATCCTGCCGCACGGCAGGCTCCGGTAGGTCACCTCGAACCGATCGGGCGCCTGCGGATGATTGATGTCCACCTTTGCCCCCTACCCGCGGACGCGGTGGTCGACGTTTTCGCTGAGGGCGAGAGCCGCCCGGGCGGCGCCGGACACTGCCATGATCGACGGGTCATGCCACCGACCTTCCCGGAGGGGCCATGCTCGGGGTGACGGACGACGACGTCGCGTGGGCCGACGACGGGACGCTCGGCGAGGTGTTCTGCCTGACCTTCGTCAGAGGGCTGGACGAGACCGAGGCGCTGACGCGCCTGGGCGCCCTGCCGGACGAGATGCGTCCGCGCACCCTCGACGAGGCCACCGAGGCGAGCGGATCCTTCGCGGAGGGCTACCCGGACTTCGCGTTCGCGCTGGACCTGGGCGAATGGACGGTGCTGATCGAACCGGACGGCTTCCAGGGCTCGCTCACCGGGCCGCTGACGGCGCTGTCCCGGGGCACCGAGGCCGTCTCGGTCCAGCGGCACGATTACGCCGACCACGGTTTCTCCTACGCCGTCGACGGCACGCTGGTCACCGGATTCGAGCCCACCTGGCCCGATCAGCGCTGGGGCAGCGAGCCGGACCGGCTGCTCGGCCGGATGCGCGCGGTGGGCCTCGACCTGGACGCCGAGGACGACGACGACCACGTGCCGGGCGCCTACGTCCCGGCGCTCCTGCTGGCGGGGCTGATCACCGGCGCCGTCCCGCACGCGGACGCCCTGGCGGGAGAGCTCCCGTCCGCCCCGCTCGAACCCTGGTTCGGCCCCGCTCCGGCTTCGCCCTCCCGCGGCCCGTCCGACCCCGCGATGGTCGCGGCCCTCGACGCGGCCCCGCCGCGGCTGCTCCGCGCGGTCGCCGCCCGCGAGACGATGCGCCTGGCCACCGTCCTCGCCGTGGACGGCACCCCGGGTCTCGCCGACGCGGTCGCCGCGGCCGAGCGCGGCGAACCGGTCACCGTCGCCCCCGGCTCCGACCTCGGCACGCACGTCCGGTCCTGGCTGAGGCGCTCGCGTCAGGCGGGACGGTCGCTCAACGACCCGTCCGCCCGCTCCAAGATGAGCGACGACGAGCGGACCGCCGCCCACATGCTGGGCTGGTTCGCGCAGGCGCTGAGAGCCGCGCTGTCGCCGGATCCGCGCGCCGCCGCCCACGCCGCGCTCCGCCCGCTCACGCAGGGGCCTCCCCTCCTCCGCGACCCCGCCGAGGAGGCCGCGATCCTGCGGACCCTCCGCAGCGCCGCGAGCTGACCCCGCCCGCTCAGGCCAGCGCGGAGAGCAGGCGGGCCAGGGGGACGGCCAGGTCGGGCCGGCTGGAGCGGGCGGTGTGCTCGCGGAGCCGGTCGAGGCAGTGCAGGTAGAGCGGCAGGAGTTCCCGCTGGAGCAGGCCGGCGGCCGACGCGGTGTCTTCGATGCCGCCGGATCGCCACCGGAGGGCCGCCGTGACCAGGCCGCTGGACGGCTGCGGCGGATCGGCGTACCAGCGGGCGGCGTCGTCGTTGCGGCCGAGCAGGCCGGTGGCGGCGGTGTAGAGGAGGCGGACGGGGAACAGCACGGTCTTGGTGACGGTGCGGACGCCCTGGCCGGCGAGGCCCGCCGGCTGCTTGAGCGCGTGCATGTAGTCGGGCTCGGCGAACCGCTTCGCGGCGAAGGCGGCGCTGTCCAGAAGAAGCTCGTCCGCGTCCGGCCGCGCACAACCGGACCGGCGGTCGGCGCCGTACAACAGGATGCCTGAGTCAAGGAGGTCGAGCCGGTCGGTCGCGGGGAACCGGCCGGCTTCGGAACCGTCCGCCAGGCCCTCCCAGTCGCTCCAGAAGAGGGAAAGGCGTTCCGCCAGAGCGTGGTGAGGGGTGCCCGCGTAACGCTGGACCGTGTCCTGGCGGATCGTGTCGACGGCCACCGCCGCGGCGGCGTCGGCATGGTCGACGACGAGCGCCACGTCCACGTCGCTGACCAGGGGAGCGAACCCGCCGTGCGCGAGGCTGCCGATGGCGAAGGCCGCCGCGAGCCGCCCGTCGAGCCGTTCCGCCGCCCGGGCGAGCGTGGTCTCCACGATTTCCCCGCCGATGGGATCGGACATCTGCCGGCGCATGGGTCAGCGGTGGCCGTGCAGGACGGCGTGGTGGTCGGTGCCGTCCGTGCCGTCCGGGTCGGCGTGGACGGTGGCGGCGCGCAGCCGGGGCAGGCCGTGGATCAGGCGGTGCTCCGCCTCCACCGCCACCGTGTGCGCCTGCACCAGCGACAGGTCCGGATCGAGCACGATGTCGGTCTCCGCGTGCAGCGTGTGGCCGACCCAGCGCATCCGGACGCCGCCGACGCGCCGGACGCCGTCCACCCGGGCCAGGATCCGCTCGGCGTCGGTGACCAGCCCCGGATCCACCGCGTCCATCAGCCGGTGGTAGACCTCCCTGATCGCGTCGCGCAGCACGAAGCAGATGGCGACGGTGATGAGCAGGCCGACGACCGGGTCGGCGACGGGCAGGCCGAGAGCGGATCCGGCGGCACCGGCCAGCACGGCGAGCGAGGTGAAGCCGTCGGTCCGTGCGTGCAGGCCGTCGGCGACCAGGGCGGCGGAGCCGATCTCGCGGCCGACCCTGATCCGGTACCGGGCCACCCACTCGTTGCCGAGGAACCCGGCGACGGCGGCGGCCGCGACCCAGCCGAGCGCCCGGACGTCCTGCGGGGCGACCAGCCGGCGGAACGCCGCGTAGCCGGCGAGGGCCGCGGAGACGGCGATGATCACGACGATCACCAGTCCGGCCAGGTCCTCGGCACGCCCGTACCCGTAGGTGAACCGGCGCGTCGCGGCGCGCCGGCCGAGCAGGAAAGCGATGCCGAGCGGGACCGCGGTCAGCGCGTCCGCGACGTTGTGCAGGGTGTCGCCGAGGAGCGCCACCGACCCCGACATCGCCACGATCGCCGCCTGGACGACCGCGGTGGCGGCCAGCACCGCGAGCGAGAGCCCGAGCACGCGCAACCCGCGGCCGCTGGTCTCCAGCGCCTCGTCGGTCTTGTCGGCGGTGTCGTGACTGTGCGGGGCGACCAGGTGCTTCGTGCGGGAGAGGAAGGACGCTGCCCTTCCGCGCTCCCGCCCGTGGTCATGTCCGTGTCCGTGGCCATGCCCGTGGCCGTGTCCATGTCCGTGACCTGGCGGGCGTCCGGGCTCCGTGGGGTGCGACATGGGCCTCCTCGGTTGCGAGCGAGCCGTCCGGCCAGTATATGTAGTCAGGTATGCACGCGGCTACATTGCAGGTGCGAGGTCCATGCAGGAGCATCCTTCGAGCGCGCAGATCGAGGCGGCCACGGCGGCGTTCCGGATGCTCGCCGACCCCACCCGGCTGCGGCTGATGTGGCTGCTCACCTCCGGCGAGTACGACGTCACGTCGCTCGCCGAGCGTCTCGAGGCGTCCCGGCCCCTCGTCTCCCAGCACCTGGCGAAGCTCCGGATGACCGGTCTGGTGCACACCCGCCGCGAGGGGCGCAGGGTCCTGTACCGGGCCCGCGACACCCACGTGCGGACGCTGATCACCGAGGCGCTCTTCCATGCCGGCCACGAGGTGACGGGCAGACCCCGGCACGACGACTGATGCCGCTCGGTGAGGCCGGGACGGGCCCGGCCGCGGCGGATCGGGTCAGCCCGCGAGGGCGCCCGGTTCGGGGTCCGGGCGGCGCGGAGCGCTGACGGCCGCGTACAGCAGCACCATGCCCAGGATCTGGGCGAGGTGGTACAGCGACGTCGGGTCCAGCGCGACGCGGTGGGTCACGTCCGGGTCGACGGCCTTGGCCGCCGCGGCGGCGCCGTCGGCGACGAGCGCGATGATCACCGGGCCGGCCAGCGGGTGGCGGCGGCGGGCCGCCCGCCCCCACAGGACGATGATGCTGAGCATCGTCAGGCTCTCGCAGGCCAGCAGCGCGTCGACGCCCGCGTGCCCGGTGGCCGCCAGCACCGCGTACGCCGCGATCCCGATCGACCGCAGGAGCCAGAACGTCCGCTGGTGGCGCGGCCCGAGCACCTCGGCGACGGTGGCGGCCAGCAGGTAGGACACCGCGATGACGACCATCGCGCTGATGACGGCCCAGCTCGGCCCGGTCCAGCGCGCCGAGTGCTTCACCACGCCGTGGTGGACGAAGCCGGCCAGCGCCGCGGCCCCCGCCCACCAGAAGGACGTGCGCCAGTGCCGGTGCGCGACCGGCGAGCGGCCCAGCCGGACGGCGAGCACCACCACGACCAGCCCCAGCGCGAGGTCGCTGAGGGCGGGCGCGGGTTCGGCGAGCACACTTGCACGTTACCGACAAATCGCCCATCCGCCTCACCTGTGCGGCCCGCGCCCGTGCGCGCCGGGTTCAGGCGCGGTAGGCCGGGAGGACGGTGCGGGGGATGGGGCCCTTGTTGCGCTGACCGCTCTGGCTCTCCTCCCAGGCGTGGGCGAGGACGCCGATGCTGCGGCTGAGGACGAACAGGCCGCGCGCCAGCGGCGCGGGGAACCCGAGCTCGGCGTAGATGATGGCGGTGGCCCCGTCGATGTTCATGGGGACGGGCTTGGCGCGGCCCTCGGCGAGCCGGGCCTCGATCGCCTTGCCGGCCCGCAGGTGGCGGCCGGGGACGGCGCCGTCCCGCACGGCGTCCTCGACCAGGGCGAGCAGCGGGTCGCGGCGCGGGTCGCGGGGATGGAAGCGGTGACCGAAGCCCGGCAGGTACCGGGGGCCGTCCGCGATGGCCTCGCCGGCCGCCGTGCGCAGGTCGAGCCCGGCGTCCTCGCGCCGCAGCACGTCGTCCAGCAGCAGGACGCACTGCTCGCCGGCCCCGCCGTGCGCGTCGCCGAGGGTGTTGACGGCGCTGGCGACGGCGTTGTTCAGGCCGACGCCGCAGGTGGCGGCCATCCGGGCGATGGCGATGGACGGCGCCTGCGGGCCGTGGTCGACGGCCGCGACGAGCGCCGCCTCGAGCAGGGCGGCCTGCCGGGGCGCGGGGAGGTCGCCGCGCAGCATCAGCCAGATCATGGACGTGAGGCTCGTCGTGCCGATGAGGTCCTGGACGGGGCGGCCGCGCAGCTCGATGACGCCGGGTTCCATCCGGGAGACGGCGGTCGCCCACCAGTCCGCGACGGCGCCGGTCGGGTCGATGTCGGTCACGGGAGCCTCCTGCGCTGGACGGTCGGTCATGGGGTGACGGCGTTCTCGGCGCGGCCGTTCCAGCGGTCCGCGAGGGCGGCGCGGTCGGCGTTCTGGTCGCCGAGCAGGGGCGGGGGCCCGGTGGGGCGCAGGGGTTCGCCGTCGTGCAGGACGCCGCCGCCGGTGACCTTGAGCACCCGTCCGGAGCCGTCGGGGAAGGGCAGCTCGGTGAAGAAGCCGCGGTGCTCGAGCTGGTCGAGGCCGAGTGCCTGGGGGACGGTCACGACGCGGGCGGCGGGGACGCCGGCCGGGCCGAGGATCCGCTCCCATTCGCCGGCGGTGCGGCGGCGCAGCGCGCGGTTGAGCTCGCCGGTCAGCGCGTCGCGGTGCGCCTTGCGCTGCTCCCGGTCGGCGAAGCGCGGGTCGTCGAGCAGGTCGCGCCGGCCGACCAGGTCGCACAGCGTCTCGAACTGCCGCTGCCGGTTCGCGGCGATGTTGAGCGGGCCGTCGGCGGCCTGGAAGGTGCCGGACGGGGCGGCGGTGGCGTTCTGGGTGCCCATCGGCTCCGGCGGGACGCCGCTGACCAGGTAGTTCGAGACGGCCCAGCCCATCGCCGAGACGGCCGACTCCAGCATGGAGACGTCGAGGAACGTTCCCTTCCCGGTGCGGGTGCGGCCGGCGAGGGCGGCGGAGATGTGCAGCGCGGCGGTGAGGCCGCCGACGGTGTCGCAGACGGGGAAGCCGATCCGCAGCGGGGCGGTCTCCTCGGTGCCGGTGATGCTCATCATGCCGGAAAGGCCCTGGATGATCTGGTCGTACGCGGGGGCCTGGCTCATGGGGCCGGTCTGCCCGAAGCCGGAGATGGCGCAGTAGACCAGCCGGGGGTTCAGCTCGCGCAGGCGGGGCCAGCCGAACCCGAGCCGGGCGAGGACGCCCGCGCGGAAGTTCTCCAGCAGCACGTCGGCGCCGCGGACCATGTCCTCGAAGGCGGCGCGGCCCGCGGCGTCCTTGAGGTCCAGCTCGACGGACTTCTTGCCGGCGTTCTGCGCCAGGAACGAGGCGCCGATCCCGGACCGGTTCAACTCGGCGTCCGGGCCGAGGTGCCGGGCGAGGTCGCCCTGCCCCGGCACCTCGATCTTGACGACCTCGGCGCCGAGCAGCATCAGCTGGTAGCTGCAGTACGGGCCGGCGAGGACGTTGGTGAGGTCGAGGACGCGTACACCGCTGAGCGGTCGCTCTGACATGCGCATTGCTCCTTCAGGTCACGCCGTGGGTCCGGGAGTGGGTCCGGCCGCGGTCAGCGCGCGGGGCTGAGCGGGTGGTCGAAGCCGCGCTCCGACATCTCCGCGGCGACCTGGCGCAGGTCCGCGGCGTACTGCTCGACGACGTCGTCGGGGAAGCGGACCGTCGGGCCGCTGAGGGACAGGGCGGCGACGACGGTCCCGGACCGGCCGAGGACCGGGACGGCGACGGCGGACAGGCCGTCCTCGCGCTCCCCGTGGCTGACGGCCCAGCCGCGGTGCGCCGCCTCGTCGATCCATTCGCGCAGCCGCTTGACGTGGCCTTCCCCGTAGGGGGAGCTGAGGGCGACGCGCCTGAGGAGGGAGTCGGGGGCGTCGCGCAGGAGGGCCTTGGACGAGGCGCCGGCCCAGAGCGGGAGCTCGTCGCCGACGTGGACGACGTGGCGGAGCGGCTGCGGGCTCTCCTGCTGGGCGACGCAGACGCGGTAGATGTCGCGGAGCATGTAGAGGTTGACGGTCTCGCGGCGGCGGGCGCCGAGGTCGCGCATGTGCTTGCGGGTCTCCGGGGGCAGCTCCCAGCTGCTGCGCGCGAGGTGGGCCCAGCGCCACAGGCCGGGGCCGGGGAGGTAGCCGTTGGGCGCCGCCCACAGCAGGCCGTTCTGCTCCAGCGTCTGGACGAGCCGGATGACCGTGGTCTTCGCCAGCCCGGTCGCCTCGACGATCTCGCGGATCGAGATCACCGGGCGTTCCTCGCTGAGCAGGGACAGGATCTCGACGGCGCGCTGGACGCTGCGGACGCCCTGGGAGTCGGGGGCGGGCTGGGCGTCCGCGCCGGGCTGCGTGCCGGTGGCGGTCCGGCCGCCGGCGGCGGTCTCGGTGGCGGGCTTCTTGGCTGGGCTCACTGGTCCTCGATCTCCCCGAGGTCGGCGGTAGGGTCCGGGAAACCCGGCGTGCTGCGCTCGGCCGCGGATGCGGAGCGGGAGCCGGCACGGGGCCGTGCCCGGTGCGGCCGGGGACGGCTCGTACGTTACACGCAGTCCACACAGTGGTCTAGTTGGACCGTCAGTCGGTATTTCTGGGCGGTTCTGGGAACTTTCCGCCGCGCTCTTCCCCTGGTGAGCCACGTCACCTATAACTAACTCACTGGTTCGAACATTAGGTGCCGGCCGGGGAGGTGGCAGAGCCGTGCGACCCGCCGTTCCGTGCGCTCTCCGGGCCCAACTTTCTCGCCGCCGACCCTTGTCAGCGCGCGGCGCCGCCCCGTACGTTGGCTCGAAGTCCACATGATGGCACTAATGGTCCGCTTGGTGGATCTGGAGGAACGGATGCTGGAAGCGCTGCTCGCGGCCGCCGCCGGGGACGAACCGGTGCAGGCCGCGGCGCTGGTCGCCGGCCGGTGGGAGCCGGCGGGTCCGCAGAGCGAACGCGTCGGACCGTACGTGCGCCGGCCGGTCAGCCGGGCTCCGGCCGCCGGCCCGGACGACGTCGAGGCGGTCCGCCGCCATGCGCGCCCCTTTGCCCGGACGGTGGCGCGCATGGCACCGGCCTCGCGGGCCGGGATCCTGGAGAACGCCTCGCGCGCCGCCGCCGAGCACCGCGAGGGCCTCGCCCGGCTGCTGGCCCTCGAACTGGGCAAGCCGCTCAAGGACGGGCGCGGCGAGATCGACCGGGTCGCCGACACGTTCGCGGTGTGCGCCGCCGAGGCGCGGCAGATCGGCGGCGACACGCTCCCGGTCGCGGGATGGGCGCGCGGCGCCGGCACCACCGCCTTCACCTACCGCGCGCCGGCGGGCGTGGCCCTGGCCATCACGCCGTTCAACGCCCCCGCGAACCTGCTCGCGCACAAGCTCGGCGCCTCGTTCGCGGCCGGCAACACCACCATCGTCAAGGCGCCGCCGCAGGCGCCCGCCGTGTCCACGGCGATCGTCGCGCTGCTGGTCGAGGCCGGGATGCCGTACGAGGCCGTCCAGCTGCTGCACGGGGACGGCTCCGTCGGCGCCGAGCTGTGCGCGGCGGACGAGGTCGCCGTCATCAGCTTCACCGGCGGCGCCGCGACCGGCAACGCGGTCGCCCGCGCGGCCGGAGCCAAGCGCCTTGTCCTGGAACTCGGCGGCAACGCCGCGACGATCGTGTGCGAGGACGCCGACATCGCCGAAGCGGCCCGCGTGTGCGCGCGGACCGGCTACAGCAACTCCGGGCAGAGCTGCATCTCCGTCCAGCGCGTCTACGTCCAGCGTTCCCGCTACGAGGAGTTCCTCGAGGCGTTCACCGGCCAGGTCGCGAAGCTGACCGTGGGCGACCCGCTCGACCCGGGCACCGACGTCGGCTCGATGGTCGACGAGGACGCCGCCGAACGCGTCGTGCGGTGGAGCGCGGAGGCCGCCGAGGCCGGCGCCCGCGTGCTGCTCGGCGGCGAGCGCGACGGCGCCACCGCGATGCCCACGATCGTCGCCGGACCGCCACCGACCTGCTCGGTCGTCAGGGACGAGGTGTTCGGCGCGCTCGTCGCCGTGCTGCCCTTCGACGACCTGGACCAGGTGATCGAGGAGTGCAACGGGAGCCGGTACGGGCTCCAGGCGGGCCTGTTCACCCGCGACATGGACCGGATCATCACCGCGTGGCGGGACCTGGAGGTCGGCGGGCTCGTCGTCAACGGCTCGTCCAACTTCCGGCTGGACCACGTGCCGTTCGGCGGCGTGAAGGACTCCGGCTTCGGGCGCGAGTCGCCCCGCTGCATGATCGACGACTACACCGTCGTCAAGACGATGATGCTGCGCGGGACCTCGCTGTGGGGTGCCGCGTGAGGGCGGCCGTCCTCGCCGCGCCGGACGAGGTCGCCGTGCTGGACGACCTGCCGGAGCCGTCCTGCGGGCCCCGGGACGTCGTCGTCGCCGTCCACGGGGTCGGGCTCTGCGGCTCCGACCTGGCCGTCGTCTCCGGGCACCGCCCGGTGCCCGCGCTGCCGTGGGTGCTCGGGCACGAGGCGTTCGGCGTCGTCGCCGCCGTGGGCGAGGACGTCACCGACCGGTTCCCCGGGCAGCGGGTCGTCGTCGAGCCGAACTATCCGTGCCTGGCGTGCCCCGCGTGCCACACCGGCGCGACGGCGGGCTGCCCGAACCGCAGGGCCGCCGGCATCACCGACCCCGGCCTGCTCGCCGAGCGCGTCGCCGTCCCGGCGCGCTTCACCTGGCCCGTCCCGGGCTCCTGGGACGACGCCGACGCGGTGTGCGTCGAGCCGTTCACGGTGGCGCTCAACGCCGTCCGCATGAGCGGCCTGCGAGCGGGGGACGCGTGCCTGGTCGTCGGCGCTGGCTCGCAGGGGCTGCTGGTCTCGATGGCCGTGGCGCACGCCGGGGGAGTGCCCTTCGTCGTCGAGCCGCACGAAGGGCGCCGCGCGCTGGCCCGCGACCTCGGCGCGCGGGACGCCGCCCCCGGGACGGCCTGCCCCGTCGTGATCGAGACGTCGGGCGCGCCCGAGGCGTTCGAGGAGGCGCTGGAGCGCACCGCGCCCGGCGGCACGCTCATCGCCGTCGGGCAGAGCACCCGGACCGCCCGGCTGTCCACCTTCTCCCTCGTGCAGCGGCGCCTGACCGTGCGCGGCTGCCTCATCTACGACCACCCGGCCGACTTCCCCCGCACCATCGCGACGCTCGCCGCGCACGGCCTGCGCCCCGGCCGGATCCTGCGCGAGCGCTTCGACCTCGCCGACGCGCCGAAGGCGTTCGCGCGCGCGGCGGAGACCGCCGGCAAGACCTGGATCGGCATCGCCCGCGAGGAAACGAGCCCCCGCAACCCCCGAACCGAGGAGACCCCTTCATGACCGTGGACGTCCAGCCCCAGAGCGACCCCGCCGTGTCGGTGTCCGCGGCGGAGGCGCTCGTCCGGCAGCTCGAGCGCTACGGCGTCGAGTACGTGTTCGGGACCTGCGGCCACACCAACATCGCCCTGCTCGACGCACTGGGCCGCAGCCCGATCGAGTTCGTCATCGCGCGGCACGAGCAGGCCGCCGCGCACGCCGCCGACGGCTACGCCCGCGCGTCCGGGCGGCCCGGCGTGCTGCTCGTACACGTCGGCCCCGGCATGATGAACGCCGTCACCGGCGTGGCGACCGCCGCGCTCGACTCCGTCCCGCTGGTCACCATCGCGGGGGACGTCCCGTCCTATTACCGGGGCCGGCACCCGCACCAGGAGGTCAACCTCCACAACGACGCGGACCAGACGGCGATCTACCGGCCGTTCGTCAAGCGCGCCTGGCACGTCCACCGCGCCGAGGACCTCGGGCGGTTCACCGAGCGCGCGTTCTGGACCGCCACCTCCGGACGTCCCGGCGCGGTGCTGCTGAACGTCCCGATGGACCTGTTCTCCAGGCCGGTCGCGCCCGCGGACCACCCGCTGCCGCCGCACGACTCCGGCCCCGACCTCCCCGCCTTCACCGCCGAGCGGATCGCGGCGCGGCTCGCCGGGGCCGAGCGCCCGCTGATCTACCTCGGCGGCGGGCTGCGCGGCGAGGCGGGCCGCCGCGCGCTGCTCTCCCTCGCCGAGCACCTCGACGTCCCGATCGTCCACTCGCTGATGGGCAAGGGCGCCGTCCCCGACGACCACCCGCTGCTGCTCGGCATGCCGGGCTTCTGGGGGCTGGAGACCACCAACGACTACGCGCGCAACGCCGACGTCGTCCTCGCCCTGGCGACGCGGTTCGCCGAGACCGACGCCAGCTCCTGGGACGACCGCTACACCTGGAACCTCGGCGGCCCTGACGCCCCGGAGACGCGGGGACGGCTCATCCAGATCGACATCGACGCCGCCGAGATCGGCCGGAACTACCCGGTGGAGATCGGCGCCGTCGCCGACGTGACCCTCGCCGTCCAGGCCATCGGCGAGGCGGTGCGGGCCGTCCACCCCGACCCCGTCGACCGCCCGGGCCTGCGCGAACGGATCCGCGCGGCGCGCACCGAGCTGTTCGAGCGGAGCCGGGAACGGGGCCGCGCCGCCGACTTCCCGCTCCGCCCCGAACGCATCCTCGCCGACCTGCGCGAGGCGCTGCTCGCCGACGCGGTGCTGGTCACCGACGTCGGCTGGAACAAGAACGGCGTCGCGCAGTGCTACGAGCTGCCCGCCGAGGGCCGCTTCATCACGCCCGGCGGCGCGTCCACGATGGGCTTCGGCCCGGCGGCGGCGGTCGGCGTGCAGATCGGCGCGCCCGGCCGCGTCGTCGTCGCGCTCGTCGGCGACGGCGGGATGAGCGCGCAGCTCCCCGCCGTCCCGATGGCCGTCGAGCAGGGCCTGCCGGTGATCTTCGTGGTGATGAACAACCGCGCCCACGGCACGATCGCCGACCTCCAGGCCGCCAACTTCGGCGCGAGCTACGGGTGCGAGTTCCGCGACCCCGAAGGCCGCCCCTACAGCCCCGACTTCGCCGCCTACGCCGAAGCGTGCGGAGCCGACGGACACCGCATCACCGCACCGGACGCCCTCGCGCCCGCCCTGCGCGCGGCCATCGCCGCGCGCCGCCCGGCCGTCCTGGACGTGCCGATGGTCAACGAGCCCGTGCCCACACCCGGGCACTGGAACATCAACGACATCTACCAGGGTGTCTTCCCCGGCGACAGCGGCCACCCCTCGCCGTCCGCCCCCTGAGCCGACCCCACCCACCCCGACATCCCCACCCACCGAGGTGAATCCATGCGCACCATCCCCCGACTCCGTGTCTCCGCCCTGGCCGCCGGAGTCCTCGCCGCGGGCCTGACCGCGGCCTGCGGCGCCCCCGGTGAGTCGAAGGACTCCGGCTCCGGCGGCAGCGGCCCCATCAAGATCGCCGTGGTCGACGCGCAGAGCGGGCAGCTCAGCTCGCTCGGCAAATGGGAGTACAAGGGCGCCAAGCTCGCCGTCGACGAATGGAACAAGGCCGGCGGCATCGCCGGCCGCACCATCAAGCTGGACGTCTTCGACGACCAGGGCGACCCGACCGTCGGCACCAACATCGCCCGCAAGATCGGCAGCCAGCACTACATCGCGATGATCGGCACCGCCGAGAGCGCCGTCACCATCGCCATGGCGCCGACCCTGCGCCAGGAGGAGATCCCCAACATCGCCTCGGGCCAGTCCAACGGGATGGTCGCGCTCAAGAGCCCGTTCCTGTTCCTCAACGGGCCCACGTCCACCACCTACGACGAGACCCTCGCCAAGTACGTCGTGGACACCAAGAAGATGAAGAAGATCGCGATGATCAGCAACAACGGGTCCTACGGGAAGGGGGAGCACGACGCGTTCCTCAAGGCGCTGACCGACCGCGGCGTCAAGCCCGTCGCCGACGAGGTCGTCACCACCGACCAGAAGGACTTCAGCGCCCAGCTCACCAAGATCCGGCAGCGGGCGCCGGAGGTGATCTTCATCGGCTCGGAGGAGGTCGAGTCCGGCCTCATCGTCAAGCAGGCCCGCGACCTCGGCATCGACGCGCCGTTCGCCGGCGCCGCCCCGCAGGGCACCCCCGTGTACCGCGACACCGCGGGCGTGAAGAACGTCGAGGGCACCATCGTCAGCTCGCCCTACCTCAGCAACGACGTCAGCGACGCGTCCAAGAAGTTCGCCGCCGCCTACAAGGCCGCCTACGGCGAGGACGCCGAACTCCACGGCGCCAAGGCCTACGACGGCACGTCGATCCTGCTCACCGCGCTGAAGAACAGCAACGTCGCGACCGGGAAGAAGCTGGCCGACGCGATCCGCGCCGTGCAGTACCAGGGCCTGCTCGGCGACTTCCGCTACGACGAGACCGGGGTCGGCATCAAGGCGACCTCCATCGGGATCATGAAGAACGGGACGGTCGTCAAGGCCGACGGCTGACGGCGGACCACCCGGACGACCGAGGGCGGCCGGGCCCGCGGGCCCGGCCGCCCCGCCCTCGTCCCCGCCGGCTCCGACGCCGGCCGCGCAGAAAGAGAACCATGCAGGTCTTCCTTCAGACACTGATAGGCGGACTGAGCCTCGGCGCGATCTACGCCCTGGTAGCGATGGGATTCTCCCTCGTCTACCGCACCATGGGCCTGGTCAACTTCGCGCACGCCGACGTGCTCATGATCGGCGCCTACGCCGCGTCCACGTTCTACATGTCGACCAAGCTGCCGTTCGCGCTGGCCATGGTGCTGGCCATCGCGGTGACCGGCCTCATCGGGCTGTTCATCGAGCGGGTGCTGCGCCCGCTGGAGAACAAGGACTTCACCCTGATGCTGATCGGCACGATCGGCTTCGGGATGGTGCTGCAGGCCGTCGCCGTGCTGATCTGGGGCGCGACCGGACGGGCCGTCCGGACCCCGGTCGGCGGCGCCCCGCTGGAGTTCTTCGGGCTCCGCGTCCGCACCTACGACCTCGTCGTGCTGGCCATCGCCGCGGTGGCGGTGTTCCTGCTCGTCGCGTTCCTGCAGCGCACCAAGATGGGCGCCGCGATGCAGGCGGTCGCGATGGACCACGAGGCCGCCACCGCGGTCGGCATCCACGTCGGCCGCAGCAACGCGATCGCGTTCGCGATCGGCGCCGGGCTCGCCGCGCTCGCCGGCGGGCTCGTCGGCCCGCTGCTGTACGTGAACCCGACGATGGGCGGCACCATCGGCATCAAGGGGTTCGCGGCGGCGATGCTCGGCGGCTGCGGCAACATCCCCGGCGCCATCGCCGGCGGCTTCGCGATCGGCGTCCTGGACTCCTTCGCCGCCGGCCACTTCCAGGGCTACTCCGAACTCGTGGTGTTCCTCGTCTTCACGGTGGCCATCATGATCCGCCCGACCGGCCTGTTCGGCGAGACGACGGTGAGCCGCGCATGAACGCCCTCCTCAGGAACCGGTACGCGCCGAAGCTCGGGACGCTCGCGGCGTTCGCCGTCATCGCCTGGCTGCTGCCGTACACGGTCGGCGGCTACGCCATCCACGTCGTCGACATCGCGCTCGTGTTCGCGCTGCTGGCGATCGGCATGGGGCTGGCGATGGGCATCGCCGGGCAGATCAACCTGGCGCAGATCGCCTTCTTCGGCGTCAGCGCGTACGCGACCGCGATCCTCACCACCCACAACGGGCTCGGGTTCTGGCCCGCCGCGGCGCTGGCGCTGGTGGCGTCCGCGCTGATCGGGCTGCTGGTCGGCATCCCGGCGCTGCGGATGCAGTCGCACTACCTCGGGATCGTCACGCTGGGCCTCGCGCTCGGCTTCATCAACTGGACCACCAACGCCGAGATCGCGGGCGGCGCCGAGGGCATCTCGGCGATCCCGGTCCCGCCGATGTTCGGCGTCGACCTGTCCAGCGAGTACCTGTACTACTACCTCGAAGTCGTCGTGTTCGCGCTCGCGCTGGCGTTCGGGCTGTTCGTGGTGCGGACCGGGCTCGGCCGCCGGATGATGGCGATGCGGGACGACCCGCTCGCCGCGGGCGCGGTCGGCGCGGAGATCCCGCTGCTGCGGATGACGGCGTTCATGCTGTCGAGCGTGTTCGGCGGCCTCGCCGGCGTGCTGTACGCGGGCCTGATCCGCTACATCGCGCCTGACACCTTCAACATCGCCAACATGTTCCTGCTGCTGGCGATGGTCGTGATCGGCGGCCGGCAGAGCCTCGTCGGCTGCGTCGTCGGCGCGGTCGGCCTGACGCTGATCCGCGAGAAGCTGGTGGACCACCCCACCTACGCCCAGCTCGGCTTCGGGATCGTCGTGGTCCTCATGGTGGTCTTCGCGCCCACCGGGCTCGCCGGCGTCCCCGCCCGGCTGAAGGCCGTGCTGGACCGGCGGCTCGGCAGGACGGCGGAACGGTCCGTCCTGCGGCCGTTCGAGCCGTACGAGGCCGCCGCCAACGTCGGCGAAGATGCCGCGGCGGGCGAAGCGCGGCCGATGCTGGAGATCGACGGCATCGCCAAGCAGTTCCGCGGGCTCAAGGCGTTGAAGGACGTCTCCCTCACCGTCGAGCGCGGCGAGATCCGCGGCATCGTCGGGCCGAACGGCTCGGGGAAGACGACCCTGTTCAACGTCGTCAGCGGGTTCTACCGGCCGTCCGGCGGGCGCGTCCTGGTGGACGGGCGGGTCGTCTCCGGATCCCGCCCGTACCGGCTGTCCCGGCTCGGGCTCGCCCGCACGTTCCAGAACCTGCGGCTGTTCGGGGAGCTGAGCGTCCGGGACAACCTGCTGGTGGCCCTCGACCGGTCCCGCACGTACGCGATCTGGAGATACGCGCTGTGGCCCGTCGGGATCTGGCGGCAGGAGCGCCGCCTGCACCGCCGCGCCGACGACCTGCTCCGCCGCTTCGGGCTGACGGAGTTCGCCGCGGCGGCGCCCGGCGCGCTGCCCTACGGCATCCAGCGCCGGATCGAGATCGCCCGGGCGATGGCCGGGTCGCCGCGCCTGCTGCTGCTCGACGAGCCCGCCGCCGGGCTCAACGGCGAGGAGGTGCGCCAGCTCTCGGAGATCGTCCGCTCCATCCGCGACAGCGGCGTCACCGTCGTGCTCATCGAGCACAACATGGGCCTGGTGATGTCGCTGTGCGAGCGGGTGACCGTCCTCGCCGGCGGATCGGTGATCGCCGAGGGCACCCCCGCCGAGGTCGTCGCGGACCACGCGGTCATCGAGGCGTACCTCGGCGACTCCGCGATGGCGGACATGCCGCTGCCGAACAGCACCGAGGTGACCTCATGAACGCGGGCACGGCCGCCAGGGGCGGCGAGAAGGCCGGGGCCGGGACGGGCCCGGAGGCGGCGACGCTGACGGTGGAGGACCTGTCCGTCCACTACGGCGGGGTCTGCGCCGTCAACTCGATCGGGTTCACGGTCGAGCCCGGCCAGTCGGTCGGCATCATCGGCGCGAACGGGGCGGGCAAGACCTCCACGCTCAAGGCGCTGATGGGACTCGTCCCGCGCAGCGGAGGGCGCGTCACGTTCGGCGGCACGGACCTCACCAGGGTCAAGGCGCGCGACATCGTCCGGCACGGCATCGGCTACGTCCCCGAGGGCCGGCACGTCTTCCCGGGCCTCACCGTCGAGAAGAACCTGCTGCTCGGCGCGTACGCCCGCCCGTGGCGGGGCGCGGAGACGAAGGAGTCCCTCGCCGAGGTGTACGGGCTGTTCCCGGTGCTGGGGGAGATGCGGTCGCGGCTCGCGGGCGCGCTGTCCGGCGGCCAGCAGCAGATGCTGGCGGTCGGCCGGGCGCTGATGGCCCGGCCCCGGCTGATCCTGCTGGACGAGCCGTCCATGGGGCTGTCGCCCAAGCTCGTCGAGGACATCCTCGCGGTGCTGGTGCGGCTGCGCGAGGAGGGGCTGAGCCTGCTGCTGGTCGAGCAGAACGCCAAGCTGACGTTCGAGGCGACCAGCGACTGCGTCGTGATGGAGAACGGCGAGGTCGCGATGGTCGGCACGTCCCGCGAACTGCGCGACGACGTCCAGGTCCGCCGCATCTACCTGGGCCTCTAGGTGCACCGTCGCCGGGCTCGTCCGGATCGTCCGGTCCGAGCCCGGCCTGGGGACGGGGCGGCGCGCCGCGGGTCAGCGGCAGAAGGGCTTCATGCCCATCGCCGACTCGATGCCGTTCAGCACCAGGCTCTGGAACTGCTTCGCTCCGGCGAAGCCCGAGCCGTCGTCGGTGAACGCCTTGGCGTCGTGCCCGAGGGTGGTCAGCCAGGCGCGGCCGCCGTCGTAGTACTGGCACCAGGCGACGGGGTGGAAGGAGCCGTGCCCCGGATGGTTCATGTTGCCGGTGACGCCCTGGGTGAGGGTCTTCTCGTCCACGGTCGCCAGGAACCGCACCTCGCTCGGGAACGGGACGAGGTTGTACCACTCGTCGCTGAAGTCCCACCGGGACGGCAGCCCGGCGGTGGAGGCGTCCTTGCGGTCGGCGGTCTGGACGGTCCCGGGCTGCGCGTGCCCGTGGTCGTAGAAGTTGGCGCCGCCGAGGAGCCCCTCGTACCAGGGCCAGTTGTACTCGGTGCCGAACGCGTTGTGGATGCCGACGAACCCGCCTCCCGCGCGGACGTACTGCCGCAGCGAGGTCTGGGCGGCGTCGTCGAGGGCGTCGCGGGTGGTGCTCATGAAGACGACGGCGTTGTAGCGCAGCAGCGTGGACGGCGAGGCGAGCTGCGTGACGTCCTCGGTCCAGTCGACGCCGAACCCGTTGTCCTGCCCCATCTTCACCAGGGCCTTCTGGGCCACGTTGGCGTCGGTGAGCGGCGGGTTCATGCCGGGGCCGAGGGCGGGGCCGAGGTTGGCGTGCCGCGGGCCGGCGGTGCGGCTGTAGACGAGGATCTTGTAGCCCTTGGCGGGGTCGAAGTTGCCCCAGTCGTGGTAGCAGCGGGGGTCGGTGCCGCGGCAGACGCCGTAGACGGGGTCGCCGAGCTCCTGCGCGCCGGCGTTCTTCGGCTTGGCGAGGGGGCCGGCCGTGGCCGCTCCGCCGGTCAGCGCGGCGGCGGCCAGCACGGCGGCGGTGCCGACGGCGGCCGCGGCGGCGGACAGCACGGGGGACGCGGGTCTCTTCATGGGGTGGGTTCCTTTCCGGCGTGCTCGCTCGATGGTCCATCTAGCGGACTAATTGAACCGTCTAGAGGTTCTAGGACGATCTCATGCGGATCGGCCGTCGGCAATACCCCGGGTGCGGGCCGCTCGGGCCGGGCCGCGAGCACCCTTCTGTCATGACTGGTGAAATTACCGATGTGCGGGAGCCGTTCGGGATGCAGGCTATTGCCAGGGCCGCCGAAGCGGCTTACCGTGTCGTCCGTCGATCGGACCTATGAGTCCGTCTGGTGGACCACGGAATGGGAGAGAGCATGGACCGACGGAACTTCCTGACCGGGGCGGCCGCGGTTGTCGGCGGCACCGTGGCCTTCACGCCGCTGCGCACCCCGGCGGCGAACGCCGAAGCAGCCTCGTCCCGCCTCGCCCTGCCCGTCCCGCCGCAGCCGACCGCGTTCGGCGCCACCGGCCGCGACTTCCCGAAGGTCTGCGGGAACTACGGCAACCAGAACCACTCCACGCTCCGCCGGATCGACCGCGGCAACGTCCGGCGCCTCGGCGGCGCCTGGCACGTCAACCTCGAAGGCGGCAGCACGTCGGCGCGCTCGCAGCAGAGCACGATCGTCGCCCAGGACGGCGTGCTGTACGTCCAGACCGGGCAGCAGAACGTGTTCGCCGTCGACGGCCGCACCGGCGAGGTCAAGTGGAAGACCAACGTCGGCTCGCAGCAGACCAACATGCGCGGCGTCGGGCTCGGGGAGGGGCTGGTCTTCACCACGTCCGGTTCCAACATCGTCTACGCGCTCGACCAGAAGACCGGCGCCGTCGTGTGGCAGCGCGAGCTGCTCGTCGCGGGCGAGGGCGACCCGAACTGCGACCCGCAGGAAGGGCAGTGCGGCGGCAACCGCGGCGGCCTCGCCGGCGCGATCGTCTACTTCGACGGCCTCATCTACGTCGGCACCGAGGGCAGCACCGCCGGCGCCCGCGGCCGCGCCTACGCGCTCGACGCCCGCACCGGCGAGATCGCCTGGACGTTCTGGGGCCCGCCAGGACCGGGCGAGTTCGGCAACGACACCTGGGAGGGCGACACCTGGAAGACCGGCGGCGTCGTCTGCTGGATCCACCCGGCGATCGACCCCGAGCTCGGCCTCGTCTACTGGACGTTCGGCAACCCCTATCCCCGCACGAACGGCTCCACCCGCGGCGGGACGAACCTGTTCGCCAACTGCCTGGTCGCCATCGACGCCAAGACGGGGAAGCGGCGCTGGCACTTCCAGTCCGTCCACCACGACATCTGGGACTTCGACAACGTCATGGCGCCGGTGCTGGCCGACGTGCAGATCGGCCACCGCAAGCGCAAGGTCGTCGTGTACGGCAGCAAGGTCGGGATGTTCTACATCCTCGACCGCGAGACCGGCAAGGGCGTCCACGGCATCACCGAGCGGCCCGTCCCGCAGGAGCCGCGGCAGAAGACGTGGCCGACGCAGCCGTTCCCGGGCGGCGAGCCGTTCGTCCACCAGTCGCCGAGCTTCCACGACTCGACCCGGCCCGTCCCGTACTACCCGACCGGCGAGATCTTCACGCCGTTCTGGGACGACGCGACGATCCTGTTCCCCGGCGCCGGCGGCGGCGCGGACTGGTCGTACATGTCGTTCAGCCCGCACACCGGGTTCGTCTACGTCGGTTACGGGCTCGTCAACTCCTCCTACTCCAACACCAACGGCGGACGCGTCAACACCGCGCGGCCGCTCGGCGAGTACTTCTCCGGCGGCATCGTCGCCGTGGACCCCCGCACCAACAAGCCCGTGTGGCGCAAGGAGGGCGAGTGGTCCCTCGCCCACGGCAACGGGATCCTCACGACCGCCGGACGCGTCATGTTCCAGGGCGGCCCGGACGGCGTGCTCCACGCGATGGACGACGCCACCGGCCGCGACCTGTGGAGCTGGCAGTGCGGCGCCGGCGTGCACACCAGCCCGGTCAGCTACGAGATCGACGGCGAGCAGTACATCGCGGTCTTCGCCGGCGGCAGCTGGCTGCCCTACCCCGACATCCCCAAGGGCGACCACCTGTGGGCGTTCAAGCTGAACGGGAAGGTCGGCCCGGCGCCCGCGCCGACGCCGCCGTCCAAGCGCAACCAGATCCGCACCGCCGCCGTCGCCGGGGCGGACGCCAACAACACCGTCACGCTCGGCCGGATCTGGGACTCCGCGGCGGGCGCGCCCGGCGGCGAGGAGAACACGGTCGCGCAGAACGCGATGTCGCCGCAGAACATGACCGTCCCCGTCGGCACCGAGGTCACGTTCGTCAACCCGGCCGGGAACGAGCACTCGCACGGCGCCGCGTCGTTCTTCGAGCACGTCTTCAACTCCGGGCGGCTCAAGCCCGGCGAGGCCTACAAGCACACCTTCACCAAGCGCGGCGAGTACTTCTACAACGACCCGGTCTTCCCGCAGAGCACCGGCAAGATCGTCGTCCAGTGACCCCCGGGCCGGCGGGCCCGGGACGCACAGATCCCCCCACGGAAGGGAAGCACCAGAGATGACCCAGCACCTCCCCGACGCCCAGACCGCCCACACCGACCTCCCCGACGGCCAGGCGCAGGGTGCGGTCGACCAGCGGACCGCCTCCTGGTCCACGCCCGACTACCAGGTGGTCGAGACCTCCCTGGAGGTCACGGCCTACTTCGGCGTCGAGATCTGATCCCGGTCCGATGAGGGTGCGCGTTCTCGGCACCGCCGCGGGCGGCGGCGTCCCCCAGTGGAACTGCGCGTGCCACGGGTGCGCCGCCGCCCGCGCGCACCCGTCGTGGCGCCGCCTGCACGCGTCGATCGCGATCGAGGCGTCCCCGGGACGCTGGTACGTGGTCAACGCGACGCCGGACATCGCCGAGCAGATCGAGGCGAACCCGGACCTGCACCCCGGTCCGGAGCGGCGCCGCACCCCGGTCGCGGGGGTGGTCCTGACCGACGCCGAGCTCGACCACACGCTCGGGCTGCCCCGGCTGCGGGAGGCGCGGGACCTGCGCGTCGTCGCGACCGGCACCGTCCGCGACGCGCTGGCGCGCGGCCTGCGGATGGACCGCGTCCTCGCCCCGTACACCTCGCTGACCTGGTCGGACCTCCCCGAGGACGAGCCCGTCCCGCTGGACGGCGCCGGAGGCGTGGCGATCCGGGCGGTCAGGGTCTCGGGCAAGCGTCCCCGCTACGCCGCCGATCTCGACCTGCCGGACGGGGCGTGGTCCGTGGCGCTGCACGTCACCGACCGGCGCAGTGGCGCGAGCCTCGTCTACGCGCCGGCGCTCGCCGGATGGCCGTCCGGACTCGGCCGGGCCCTGTCCGCCGCGGACTGCGTCATCGTCGACGGCACGTTCTGGGACGACGACGAGCCGCGCCGCTCCGGCTTCACCGACCGGACCGCCACCGCGATGGGCCACCTGCCGATCAGCGGCCCGGGCGGCACGGCCGCACGGCTCGCGGCGCTGCCCGCCGCGCGGCGCCTCTACACGCATCTCAACAACACCAACCCCCTCGTCGACCCCGGCCACGACGGCCACCGCACCCTCGCCGGAATGGGGATCGAGGTCGCATCGGAAGGCCAGGTGATCGACCTGTGAGCACCACGACGGACGCCCCGCGCCGTCCCGCCCGCCCGCTGCCGTGGACGCCCGGCGAGGTGGAGCACCGGCTCCGCGCGATCGCCGCCGAGCGCTACCACCACCGGCACCCGTTCAACCTGCGCATGCACGACGGGCTGCTGACGCGGGAGGAGCTGCGCTGCTGGGTGCTGAACCGCTTCCACTACCAGCGGCACATCCCGATCAAGGACGCGCTCATCCTCGCCAAGCTCGACGACCGGGACCTGCGCCGCAGCTGGATCCGGCGGATCCACGACCACGACGGCCGCGACGGCGACGACGGCGAGCAGGGCGACGCGGGCGGCATCGAGCGGTGGCTGCGCCTCGGCGAGGCCGCCGGCCTGGACCGGATGCCGCTGCTCTCGGGGGAGGGCGTCCTGCCCGGCGTCCGGTTCGCGGTCGAGGGCTACGTGAACTTCTGCCGCCTCGCCACGCCCCTCGAAGCGATCGCCTCGTCGCTGACCGAGCTGTTCGCACCGGACCTGATGGTCACGCGGATCGGCGCGTGGGAACGCCACTACCCCTGGATCGAGCCGGAAGGACTGCGCTACTTCCAGGTCCGCGTGCAGCAGGGACGCCGGGACGCCGACGAGGCCCTCGCGCTGGTGCACCGGTGGGCCGAGACGCGCGCCGACCAGGAACGCGTGCTGGCCGCGTTCACCTACAAGTGCGACGTGCTCTGGTCCCTGCTGGACGCCGTCGAGCACGCCACGACCACGGGGAGCGCCGATGCCGGCTGAACCCGCGCCGGCGATGGCGGCGGTCACGGGGGACACGCGGCCCGCGCTCGCCCGCTCCGTCCTGCTCCGCTACGACCGCGTCCGCGAGGCCGAGCTGCTGCTGATGCCGGAACGGGCCGTCCTGCTCAGCCCGGAGGCCGGACGCATCCTGCGGCTCTGCGACGGGCGGCGCACCGTCGCCGGCATCATCGCCGCGCTCGCCGCCGACCACCCGGACGCCCCGCTCGACCGGGACGTCCCCGAGTTCATCGACAGAGTCCGCGCCGAGGGATGGCTGCAATGACCGAGCCCGCCGCGCCGTGGGCGCTGCTCGCCGAACTGACCCACGCGTGCCCGCTGCACTGCCCGTACTGCTCCAACCCGCTCGAACTCGTCCGGCGCGGCACCGAACTGGCGGCGGACGAGTGGGCGCGGGTGTTCGCGGAGGCCGCCGACCTCGGCATCGTCCAGGCGCACATCTCGGGCGGCGAGCCGCTGCTGCGCCCCGACCTGGAAGAGATCGTGGCGGCGGCGCACCACGCCGGCGTCTACACCCAGCTCGTCACCAGCGGCGTCGGCCTCACCGCCGACCGGCTGGACGCGCTGGCCGGCGCCGGGATCGACAGCGTGCAGCTGTCGGTCCAGGACGCCGACCAGGCGAACTCCGACCTCATCGCCGGACGCGCCTCCTACGCGGCGAAGGAGCGCGCCGCGGGCGTGATCCGCGATGCCGGGCTGCCCTTCGGGCTCAACGTCGTCCTGCACCGGCACAACCTCGACCGCCTGCCCGAGATCATCGCCATGGGCGAACGCTGGGGAGCCGACCGCATCGAACTCGCCAACGCCCAGTTCTACGGCTGGGCCCTCCGCAACCGGGACGTCCTGCTCCCCACCAGGGACCAGCTCGAATCCGCCAAGGAGACGGTCGCCGCCCATCGCGCGGCGTCGCGCGGACCGGAACTGGTGTGGGTGCTCCCCGACTACTACGAGGGCGTGCCGAAGCCGTGCATGGGCGGCTGGGGCGCCCGTTCCATCACGGTGGCGCCCGACGGGACGGCACTGCCGTGCCCGGCCGCCTCCGCGATGACCGATCTGCGTCCGCCGAACGTGCGCGACCATCCGCTGTCCTGGATCTGGCGGAGCTCCGACGCGTTCAACGCCTACCGCGGCACCGCGTGGATGAGCGGGCCGTGCGGCGAATGCCCGCGCCGCGAGACCGACTTCGGCGGCTGCCGCTGCCAGGCGTACGCGCTGACCGGCGACGCCTCCCGCACGGACCCGGCGTGCGCCCTGTCGCCCGACCACCACCTGGTCCGCGACCGCGCCGCCCTCGCCGGAACGGCGGACGGCGCCGCGCCGGGCTTCGTCTACCGGCGCCCCGCGAACGCCCGCGGCTAGGAGCCGCCGCGGCCGGGCGTCCTGCGCCCGGCGCCGGTCAGGTACGCCACGACCATCTCGCCGATCATCTCGCGGTGCCGCTCCCGGTGCTCCGGAGCCGTCATGTCCCGCCCGAACAGCGCGCCGAACGTGTGCTGGTTCGCGATCCGGAAGAAGCAGAACGAGCTGATCATCATGTGCACGTCGATCGCGTCCGCCTCGGCGACGAAGTCGCCGGCGGCGCGGCCGGCGTCGAGGATCTGCGAGATCAGCTCCGCGACCGGGCCGCTGAGGTTCGGCAGCGCCTCCGACTTGCGCAGGTGCTCGGCCTGGTGGATGTTCTCGATGCTGACCAGCTTGATGAAGTCCGGATGCGCCTCGTGGTGGTCGAACGTCAGCTCGGCCAGCGTGCGGATCGCCTCCACCGGCGCCAGGTGCTGGACGTCGATCGTCGACTCCAGCTTGCGGACCTCGCCGTACGCCTTCTCCAGCACCGCGACGTACAGCTTCTCCTTGCCGCCGAAGTAGTAGTAGATCATCCGCTTCGTGGTGCGCATGAGCGCCGCCATGTCGTCCACCCGGGCGCCGGCGTACCCGTGCCGCGCGAACTCCCGCTGCGCGACCTCCAGGATCTCCGCGCGGGTGCGGTCGGCGTCGCGCTGGCGCTCTCCCGAGGCGGGTGTGACGGAGTGCGACGGCATGTGACTCCATGAGAGGGGTGCGGACGAGGACACATCCTATGGTGCTCCGGGCGCCCGCCCCGCTCGCTGACCACCAGTGGTCCCGAGGCGGCGCCCGCCCGGGCTAGCCCGCGCGCAGGCGCGGCCGGGCGTGCTGCGCGGCGAGCCGCACCGGCGCGTTGACGGCGCCGTACCCGCGGTAGCCGCCGATCCGCTGGACGATCTCGAAGAAGACCCGTCCGGTCGTCTCGGTGTAGAAGTGCAGGAACTCGCCGTGCTCGTCCCGGTCGTACAGCAGGCCCAGCTCGCGGAGGAGCCGGTGCCGGTCCGCGCCGAGGTCGTGGCGGGCCTCGAGGTCGTCGTAGTAGTTCGCGGGGATCGCGAGCGCCGGGGCGCCGGCCGCGCGGAACCGGCGCGCGGTCGCCACGATGTCGCCGCTGGCCAGCGCGATGTGCTGCCACGCCGTGTCGTGCGATCCGTCGTGCGCGCCGACGTGGGCGACGTTGAGCGCGACGCGGACGCCGCCGTCCTCGGTGGACACGGCCCGGCTGCGCAGGAGCCCGTAGGGGTCCGGCAGTTCGAGGCTCTCGTGCGGGCGGAGCCCGAGGACGCTCCGGTAGAACAGCGACGCCTCGTCGAAGTGATGCCACGGCTGGGTGAGCGCCACGTGGTCGATGTGCGTGATCTCGCCGGGCGCCGCCGCGGGGCCGCGCCGGTCCGCGGCGAAGTCGCCGGTCCAGCTCGGATGGTCGGGGCGCGCCGTCCGGCAGAAGAACACCTCGGTCCCGTCCGGCGCGGCGACCGCGTCGAGCGGGGCGTCGTGCGGTCCCCGCATCCGCGGCAGGACGGGGGAGAGCAGCGCCTCGGCGCGCTTGACCGACGCGGCCGGGTCCGGCGACTCCAGCCCGATCGCGCCGAGCGCGGGGCCGTCCGGGCTCTCCGCGCTCCCGCTGTTCACCAGTACCCGCGCGGCGCCCTGCTCCCACAGCTCCACCGGCTTTCCGGCGTGTACGCCCGTGCGGACGAACCCGAGCGCCTCCAGCAGGTTCCCGAGCGGGGCGGCGGACGGCGCCGCGATCTCCGCGAACGCGAACCCGGTCGGCACAACAGGGCGGGGCGGCGACGTCAGCCCCGCCACCGGGCCGCCCATGCGCAGGCCGACCTGCTCCTCCAGCGCGATGAGGGAGCGCATCGCGTCCTGCGCCGTCCGCATGGACGCCGCCTGCCGGAAGATGTCGTTGAACACCTCCAGCGACAAGGGCCCGTCGTACCCGGTCCGCAGGACGTCCGCGACGAGGCCCGCCACGTCCATGTCGCCCTGGCCGGGGAAGCAGCGGTAATGGCGGCTCCAATAGAGCACGTCCATCGGAAGGGACGGGGCGTCGGCGAGCTGCAGGAAGAAGATCTTGTCGCCGGGAATGGCGCGGATGGCGTAGGGATCGACGTCCCGGGCCGCGATGTGGAAGCTGTCCAGGCACAACCCGAGCGCGGGGTGGCCGGCCATGCGGACGATCCGCCAGGCGTGCGCGTAGTCGCCGACGTGCCGTCCCCAGGCGAGCGCCTCGTAGGCGATCCTGATCCCGTGCTCGGCCGCGCGCTCCGCGAGCAGCCGCAGCTGCTCTGCGGCGAGCGCGTCGTCGTCGATCGCGGCCGGGGACACGTTCGAGCACACCAGCATCAGCTTCGCGCCGAGCCGTTCCATCACCGCGAACTTGTGCTCCGCGCGGCGCAGCGAGCCGGCGAGCAGGTCCGGCGGCACCGCCTCGAAGTCGCGGAACGGCTGGTACAGCTCGACGGCCAGCCCGAGGTCCGCCGCGCGGTCCCGCACGTCCTCGGGGGACAGGTCGCTGGCGAGCAGGTCGTTCTCGAAGATCTCCACGCCGTCGAAGCCGGCGCCGCCGATCGCGGTCAGCTTGTCCGCCAGCGAGCCGCTGAGCGACACCGTCGCGATTGACCTGCGCATACCGCGATACGCTCCCTCTTTATGGACGAACTAGTACGTTAGCCTAGCAGGGCGCTGGATCACCGACCGCTTCTCATTCGCGCCGCCCCCGGTGCAGGGATCCCCGGCTCGTAAGCCTGGCGGGGATCAGTGGGAGGCGTGGCGCGGGGCGCCCGGGCGCAGCGTTCGGCAGAGCAGCGCGGCCCCGGCGGCGAGGGCCAGCAGGGTCCCGGCGAACGCGCCCCATCCGGGCGGCGTGCCGAGCAGCGCGTGGCGCGGACCGTCCGGGATCTGCTCGGTGAGCACGAACACGGCCATCGCCACGACGAACCAGCCGAAGACGCGGCGCAGCCGGTCCGGTTCGACGCGTCCGGTGAGCCGGGACCCGGCGAGGCTGCCGGCCACCGCGGCACCGGTCACCGCGAGGGTGAGGCGCCAGTCGAGCTGGACGTTCTGCAGGTGTCCCGCCAGGCCGGCGAACGAGTTCGCCGCGATGACGAGGAGCGAGGTGCCGACGGCGGCGGGCAGGGCCAGGCCGCCCAGCAGGACGAGCGCGGGGACGATCAGGAAGCCGCCGCCCGCGCCGATCAGGCCGGTGACCAGGCCGACCGCGGCGCCGTTCAGCAGGGTCCGGGCCGCCGGACGGGGACGGGGCGCGCGGTCCGGGGCGCGGGAGCCCTGGCACAGCATCGCGAACGCGGTCAGTGCCATCATGACGCCGAAGCCCGCCAGCAGCAGTCCGGCCGGAAGGTAGGCGGCGAGCCGTCCGCCCAGGTAGGCGCCTGCCATGCCCGCGGCGCCGAACAGCAGGCCGGTCCGCCATCGCACCCTGCCCGCGCGCGCGTGCGGGAGCACGCTGACCGCGCTGGTCACCCCGACGACGAACAGGGACATCGCGATGGCCGGTTCCGGTGCGGCACCCGCCAGGTACACCAGGATCGGGACGGTCAGGATCGACCCGCCGCCTCCGAGCAGGCCGAGGGTGACGCCGACGGCGACCGCCGCGGCGAGGGTGAGCGCGAGGATCATCCGGGATCCCCGTCCCGGACGAGGCGCTCGATGACGTCCGCGCCGCACGCCGGTCCCCGGTTGAAGGGGAGGCGCGCCAGCAGCATCCCCATCGCGCACGTGTTGGTCAGCGCCGCGATGGTCAGCCCGGCGCCGATCGCGGCGGCCAGCCAGCGCAGGGCGGGCACGGCGAGGCCGCCGAGGACCCCGGCGAGCACGAGTGTGCCCGCGACGAGGCGCACCTGGCGTTCGAGGTCCCAGGCGGCGCGACCGCGGTTCACCGGGGCCCCCGCCGCCTGCCAGGCGGTGATGCCGCCGTCGAGGACGTGTACGCCGGGCAGCCCGGCGTCGGCCAGGGCGCGCTCGGCCTGCGCCGCGCGGGCGCCGCTGCGGCAGACCAGCACGACGTCGCCGAGACGGCGGCCGAGCTCGTCCCGGTGCTCGCGCAGCAGGTCGAGCGGGACGTTGGACGAGCCGGGAATGTGCACGGACGCGAACTCGGCGGGCGTGCGCACGTCCAGCAGCCGCGGCGGATCGGGACTGGCCAGGCGCTCGCGCAGCGTCGCGGCGTCGAGCCGGGCGGGGGAGAGGGGCATCTGAGGTCTCCTCGGTGTCGGGCGGTCGCGGTGGGTTGTCAGGAGGCGCGACGCGGTCAGGCGGTCGCGACGACGGGGAGGCCCGCGAGGGATTCGGCGCGGTACTCGTCGTCGATCAGCACGACGTGCCGTCCGGCGGCGGCCAGGATCGACGCCGCGATGGAGGCCCGGTAGCCGCTCTGGCAGTGCACCCAGACCTCTCCCGGCGGGACGTCGTCCAGGCGCTGGAGCAGGTCGTGCAGCGGGATGTGCGCGGCGCCGTCGATGCGGGACCCGGCCCGCTCCTGGTCGCGGCGGACGTCCAGGACCGCGACCGGACGGTGGTGGCGGACGGACGCGAGGTCGGCGAACGTCGCGGTCGGCAGGGTCCTCGGGGCGCCGGCCGACCAGTCCCCGGGGCCGCCGGTGGCGGCCGCGGCGGGCCGGTCGATGCCGATGCGGACCAGTTCGCGCTGCGCCGCCGCGACGTCCTGCGGCGTCTCGCCCAGCAGGGTCACCGGTGTCCCCCAGGGGATGAGCCAGCCGAGGTAGGTGGCGAAGGCGCCGTCGAGCCCGAAGCTGAGCGCGCCCGCGGCGTGCCCGGCGGCGAAGGCCGTGCGGCTGCGCAGGTCCACGACCCATTCGCCCGCGTCGATCCGGTTCCGGATCTCCGTCGCGTCCGCGCGGTGCGGCTCGGACAGGTCCGGGGCGCCAGGGCCGGCGGTGTTCAGCGGTTCCATGTGGGCGTAGTACGCGGGGTAGGCGTCGAGCCCGGCGAGCAGTTCCTCGACGTATTCCCGCTCGTCCAGGGTCAGGACCGGGTTCGCCTGCCTCTCCCGCCCGATGGTGGACGCGGTGGCCTGCGACTGCGTCGAGGAGCAGAAGCTGCCGAACCCGTGCGTCGGGAAGATCTCCGCGTCCTCGGGGAGCTCGCGCGCCAGCCGGTGGGCGGAGCCGTACTGGGCGTGGACGAGCGCGTCGGTGTGGTCCGGGCCGAGCAGGTCGGGCCTGCCCGTCGAGCCGTACAGCAGGGATCCGCCGGTGAACACGGCGGGAGCGCGTCCCGGCGCCTCCAGCACGTACGACAGGTGGGTGAAGGTGTGGCCGGGAGTCGCGATCGCGCGGACGCGCATCTCCTCGCCGACCGCGACGACGTCGCCGTCGCCCACCGGGTGGCGGTCGAACGCGACGGGGTCGGCCGCGTTGACGTGGTAGGCGGCCCCGGTCGCCCGCGCGAGCGCGAGCCCGCCGGTCACGTAGTCGTTGTGGATGTGGGTCTCGAAGACGTCGGTGACGGTGACGCCCCGCTCGCCCGCCAGGTCCAGGACCCGGTCGATGTCGCGCTGCGGGTCGACGACGAAGGCGACGCGCCCGTCCGTGACCAGGTAGCCGCGGTCGCCCAGGGTCGGTGTGTCGATGGAGACGATCTCGATCAACGTGCCCTCCTCCGGTGTCGGATATATACCCCCAGGGGTATCCATCGGCGCCAGGTTAGCCCGCCGCGGACGCGGCCCGCAAATACCCCAGGGGGTATCTCATCTCACAGTGAACCCGCACGTGGGACAGCCTTTGCCGGATGCCGGCGACGCGCCGGCCGAGATACCCTGGGGGGTAACCGGGAGGAGACGCATGGAGCTCGAGCGGGATTCACTGGCCGACGTCGTCATGCGGTTGAAGCGCGCCCAGGGGCAGCTCGGCGGCGTGATCCAGATGATCGAGAACGAGCGCGACTGCAAGGACGTGATCACGCAGCTCGCCGCGGTGTCCCGGGCGCTGAACCGGGCCGGATTCAAGATCATCGCCACCGGCCTGGAGCAGTGCGTCGCCCAGGGCGACGACCCGGCGCAGGCCGCGGCCGACCGGGCCCAGCTGGAGAAGCTCTTCCTCACCCTCGCCTGACCGGCCGCCCGCGCCCGCCGTCCCGTCAGGGCAGCGGGAACCCCAGCTCGCGGCCCTGCGCGCGCAGCTCGTCGCGGGCCGACGGGTGTGCGACGTTGGCGATGATCTGCTCGGCCTGGGACGCGGCGTCGTTGCCCCAGACCGTCGCCGTGCCCTGCTCGCTGACGATGTAGCTGTGCTGGAACGAGGTGACCGGGCCGGCCAGCCGCGCGATCACGGTGGAGACGTCCGCGCGGGGATGCCACGACGGCAGCGCGATGATCGCGTGCCCGCCGGGGGAGTGTAAAGCGCCGACGACGAAGTCGGTCTGCCCGCCGAAGCCGGAGTAGATCGTCCCGCGCACGCGGCTGGCGTTGGCCTGCGCGAACAGGTCGACCTGGAGCGCGGAGTTCAGCGCGACCATGCGGGGCCGGCGGGCGATGAGGCCCGGGTCGTTGGTCTTCTCGGTGCGCAGCATCCGGATCCGGTCGTTGCGGTCGGCCCAGTCGTACAGCTCGCGGCCGCCGAAGGCGAACGAGGCGGTGATCGGGCTGCCGGTGTCGAGCGCGCCGGCCTTCTCCAGCGCCAGGACGCCGTCGCTGAACATCTCCGACCAGACGCCGAGGCCGCGGCGGTCCAGCAGGGAGGCGAGCACCGCGTCCGGGACGGCGCCGATGCCGAGCTGGAGCGTGGCGTGCTCGGGGACGAGCCGCGCGACCCGCTCCCCGATCCGGTGGGCGACCTCGCCGGGCTCGCGCGGCACCGGCGAGGCGAGCGGCTCCTCGGCCTCGATCGCGTAGTCGATCTCGTCCTCGGCCAGGACGGCGTCACCGAAGGTGTAAGGCATCCGCGGGTTGAGCTGCGCGACGACCAGGCCGCCGCGGGCCCGCACCGCCTCGATCGCGGCCGGGAGGATGTTGACCTCGATGCCCAGCGAGACGGTCCCGGCGGACGGCGGCGAGGTCTGCACGATCACCACGTCCGGCGGCAGCGACTCCTTGAGCAGGTTCGGGACCAGCGACAGCCGCGACGGGAAGTACCGCAGGTTCGCGCGGCCGCGCATCCCGGCCCCGACGAACGGCGTCTCCAGGTCGACCCCCTCGCGGTCCGGGAGGTCGCCCTGGGCGTTGAGCATGAACAGCCGGTACTCGCCGATCGCGGCGTCGGCGATCTCCAGGGCGCGCCGCGGCGTGGCGAAGTTACCGCCCGCCACGATCCTCGGACGTCCCGGCAGACCGGCGAGCACCCGGGCGAGATGCTGTTCTGAGATGACGCGCATGGAGGTCCCTTTCCCCGGCCACCGGAGGCCGCATCAGGACGCGGCGGTCGAACCCGCCGCCGCGGCATGGCCGGCGGTGCCGTCCATCAGGCCGAGCAGCCGCGGAAGGTCGCGCATGTCGTCGAAGACGACCGTTCCGGGTCCTTCGAGCCAGTCCGCCGGGGTCAGGCCGCCCGCGTACCCGAGGACGCGCATCCCGGCGGCGCGGGCCGCCTGGACGCCGTAGCGGCTGTCCTCGACGACGACGCAGCGGACGGGGTCGACGCCCATCTCGCGGGCGGCGAGGAGGAACAGGTCCGGTGCGGGCTTGCCGTGCGCGACCTGCGTCGCGCTGAAGATGCGGCCCTCGAAGTGCGCGTGCAGGCCCGTCCGGCCGAGCGTGTGGCGCATCTTGGCGTGGCTGCCGCTGGACGCGACGCAGGTCGGCAGGGTGATCGCCGCGAGCGCCCCGGCGATGCCCGCGACCGGCGCGAGTTCCGCGTCCACCGCCTCCCGGTGCAGCCGCTCGAACCGGCGGGCCGCCTCGGCGGCCCGCTCCGGGCCGAGCCGCGCCTCGATCAGCTCGTTGATCGACGCGGTCGACCGGCCCACGAACCGCTCGGTCACCTCCGCCTCGCTCACCGGCCAGCCGAGCGCCGCCAGCACCGCGGCGTGGGTGCGCACCGCGATGGGCTCGCTGTCGACCAGCACGCCGTCGCAGTCGAAGATCACCAGCTCGATCGAATCCGTCACGAGGTACTTATACATGCATACGGGCAGTTCGGTGCGTATGGGCGACGTGGCACCGCGTCCGGGATCGACCAGAAGACCACGGGAGGAAACGCCCCTTCAGTAGGGTGTGATCATTCTTCGGGCGAACGCCGCGCCGCCGCGGGGCGGACCCGGCCGGCTGACAAGGAGTTCTGAGGCGTGGTCGTCACCTTCGACACAACCGGCCTGCAGCGCGTCGACGAGACGACCTGGATGCATCCCGGCACCGGCGATCGGATCATCCAGCAGGTCACGAACTCCCCGCTGGGGGAGCCCGTCTGGCTGGAGGACGTCCCGGCCATGCGCCGCAACCTCGCCACCGGGTACGCGCAGATGGGCTGCCTCATCGAGGCCGAACCGGTGCTGCTCGGCGGCGTCCGCGGCGTGTGCCAGCTGGTGAAGGTGCCGATCCCGAACGCCCCTGCCGGCCTGGTCTTCCTGGCGAACATCTTCCTGGCCAAGGCCGACCGCTACGTGATGTTCGGCTGCTCCGCCGCGGAGCAGGGCATCACCGGGATGCGCGAAACGACGATCATGGCCACGCTCGGCGTGGGCCTGGACGGCTGGGTCCTCCCGCACCCGTACGCTCCCGATGTGCGGAGCGCGCTGCCGTTCCACCGCGGCGACGACCCGGCGTGGGACGCGCAGTACCCCGACCATCCGCTGACGCGGGTACGGGCGTGGGTGCGGTGGGTGACGGCCACGGCGACCGTCGACCCCGGGTTCGCGGCGCTTCCCGAGTTCGTGCCGAGCCGTCCGGGCCCGGGTGCCGGCCACCACCACGGCTGACCGACCGGGGCGGCGGTGGGCCCGATGCGGTCGAGGGGCTGAGGACGCGTGGCGGCGGGCGACGCGTGGCGGGTCGGCCAGGTCGTCGACGGCCGCTACAAGGTCCTTCAGGTCCACGAGGGCGGCGCGATGGGCGTCGTGTACCGCGTCCGGCACCTGGAATGGGCCACGGACCTGGCGGTGAAATGCCCGCGCCCGGAGCTGTTCACGGCCGAGGCGCAGCGGGACCGGTTCATCGCCGAGGCGGAGATCTGGGTGTCGCTGGGCCTCCACCCGAACGTGTGCGGCTGCCACTACGTCCGCGTCCTGGACGGGGTCCCGCGGGTGTTCGCCGAGTACGTGCCCGGCGGCAGCCTGCGCGACTGGATCGACGACCGCCGGCTGTACGCCGGCGGCCCGGCCGAGGCGCTCGCCCGGATCCTGGACGTGGCGGTGCAGTTCGCGTGGGGCCTCGCGCACGCCCACGACCGCGGCGTCGTCCACCAGGACGTCAAGCCCGCGAACGTGCTGATGGACGGCACCGCCGACCGCGCCGTCGCGAAGGTGACGGACTTCGGGCTGGCCAGGGCGCGGGCCGTCGCCGGATCGTCGCCGAGGACCCCGGACGGGCATCACCCGACTACCCCGTACGCCCCGCCGGGCGCGAGCATCATGGTGTCCACCAGCGGGTTGACCCCCGCCTATGCCTCGCCCGAACAGGCCGCCGGACGGCCGGTGGGGCGCCGCACCGACATCTACAGCTTCGCCGTCTCCGTGCTGGAGATGTTCACCGGCGGGATCACCTGGATGTCGGGGACGGTGGCGGGCGCCGCCCTCGCCGCGCGCCTTCAGGAGCCCGAGCCGGGGATCCCCGACCTACCCCCGGAACTGGCCGGCCTGCTCGGCCGGTGCCTGCGGCGGGACCCGGCCGAGCGGCCCGCGTCGCTGGACGAGGTCGCCGCCGAGCTCGCGGAGATCCACCGGCGGGCGGCCGGCGCGTCCCGCCCGCGTCCGGCGCCGGCCGTCGCGGACCTGCGGGCCGACGAGCTCAACAACCGCGGCGTCTCGCTGCTCGACCTGGGCCGTCCGGCCGAGGCGGGCGAGGCGTTCGCCGCGGCGCTGGCCGCCGACCCGCAGCACCCGAACGCCACCTACAACGCCGGCCTGCTCCGGTGGCGGCGCGGCGAGTGCACCGACGAGGACCTCGTCTCGGCGGTCGCCGCCGCCGGCTCCGATGACGGTGACGGCCGCCGGCTGCTGGCGCAGGTGCACCGCGAACGCGGCGACCACGACCAGGCGGACGCGGTCCTCGGCCGCGACGCGACCGCCCGGCCCGGGCCGTCGGACGGCACGCGCCGCATCCCCTGGTACTCCTACGAGGAGCGCGTCGAGACGTTCCAGGGCATGCGGATCCCGCGGCAGCCCCCAAGGATGGGCGTCCGGTTCACCGGCGACGGCGGACGCGCGGTCGTCGCGTGCGACGGCGTGCTGCGCGTCTGGGACGTCCGCGACGGCCGGTGCCTGCGGGAACTGGCGGCCCCGGGCAGCGGGTTCACGTTCGACATCAGCGGCGACGGCCGGTCCGCGATCACGACCGGTCCGGACGCCGTGCACTTCTGGGACCTCGCCGGAGGGCGCCGCCTGCGGGCGATCGGCGCGCCGCCGGACTGGAACCGGGCCATGTGGTCGTCGTCGGTGAGCCTGTCCGACGACGGGCGGACCGCCGCGTCCGCCGGCTACGACGGGACGGTCCTGGTGTGGGACTTCCCCGGCGGCGGGCTCCGGCTGGCGATCGACGGGCACCACGGCAGGGCGGTCACGGCGCTCAGCGGCGACGGGCGGCTCGTGCTCACCGCGGGACGCGCGGACGGCACGGCGCGGATCTTCGACGTCGCGACGGGCCGCTGCGTCCACGTCCTCGACGCGCGTGTCCGCGACGGCTTCAAGGCGGTCGACGAGGTCTGCCTCGACACCGGCGGGAGCCGGGCGGCGCTCGCCGCGGGCGGGCGGATCCGCGTCTGGGACCTCCGCACGGGAGACGTCCACAGCCTGCCCGGGCACGCGCGCGTGGTCGGCTCGCTGTCGATGTCCGGCGGGTTCCTCGTGTCCGTGGGCGCGGACGACACCGTCCGGCTCTGGGCGCTCGACGGCGTCCAGTGCCTGCGCACCTACCGCGGCGACGGCCCCGTCCGGGCGGCTCACCTCGACACGGACGCGGGGGTGCTGCTGACGGCCTGGCGGTCCGGCCTGCACTGGTGGACGGTCCCGCCGCGGCACGTCGCGCCGTTCCAGCTGAGCAGGCCGCGGGAGCACGCCGAGCTGACCGGGCTCGACGCCGCGGTGACGGACCTGATGGACCGGGCCCGCCGGGCGGCGGACCCCGGCACGGCCCTGGCGCTGCTCGCCGAGGCCAGGTCCGTCCCCGGATACGAGCGGGAACCGCGGCTGCTCGGCGCGTGGCGGGACCTCGGCCGCTCCGCGGTCCGGACCGGGCTCCGCTCGGCGTGGACGGCCGGCGTCTTCCAGGCCGACACCGCGCCCACCGCGGTGGCGCTGCACCCGGACGGCCGGATCGCCGTGTCCGGAGGGCAGGACGGCACCGTCCGGCTCTGGGACGTGGACGGCGGGACCTGCCTGCGCACGGTCGCGAAGCACCCGAGCGCCGTCAACGCCGTCGGGGTGAGCGGCGACGGAGCGCGGGCCGTGGCCGTGAGCCGCGACGGGACCGTCAGCGCGTGGTCGCTGACGACCGACGAGCGCATCGAGACGATCCAGCTCCTGGGCCCGCTGGGCGCGTCGGCCGCCGCGTTCGACCGCGGCGCGCGGCTCGCCGCCGTGGCCGGGGCGGACGCGGTGATCCGGCTCTGGAACCTGGACACCGGCGAATGCGAACGGGAGATGCGCGGCCACGCCGGGAGGGTCGGCGCGCTCCACACCGCGCCGGGGCTGATCGCGTCCGCGGGAGCGGACGGCTCGGTGCGGCTGTGGCACCCGGATACCGGGCAGTGCCTGCGGACCATGCACGGGCACACCGATCAGGCGATGTCGGTCTGCCTGAGCCCGGACGGCCGCCGCGTCCTGTCCGCCGGCGGGTACACCGACCGGACGATCCGCCTGTGGGACACCGCGTCCGGCGAGTGCCTCCGCGTCTTCGGCGACGAGCCCGACGATCCCCGGGGAGTCGACTCGGTGCCGTCCGTCCAGTCCAAACGGGTCCGCTTCACCCCGGACGGGCGGTTCGCGGTCTCCGGCGGGTCCGACGCCGCCGTGCGGATCTGGGACCTCGGCGGGCGGTGCCTGCGCGTCCTCGACGGCCACAACGGAGCGGTGAACGCCGTCGCCGTCAGCGCCGACGCCCGCTTCGCGCTCTCCGCGAGCACGGACGGGACCCTGCGCCGCTGGGAACTCGACTGGGAACTCCTCGCCCCCTGAGACGCGGCGCGACGCGGCGCACCCGCGCGCCCAGGACGGCGTGCGGGGCAAGGGGCGGTCAAGGGTGGTCGCTGCGCGGGCCAGGATCAAGGTCCGGGTGGAGGCATCGGGGACGTCCCGGGAAGGGCACAGGTGGACCGACACATCTCGTGACCAGGGGAAAACGGCATGACGGATCCCGGCTCTTCGCATGAGCGCGACGCGCCGTTGCAGGGGCGGACGGTGGTGGTGATCGGCGGGAGCTCGGGCATCGGGCGGGAGACGGCCCGCCTGGCGGGCGCCGAGGGCGCGGACGTCGTCCTGGTCGGCCGCGATCCCGAACGGCTGCGGGACGCGGCGTCCGACGTCCGCGCGGCGGGCACCGTGGCGTTCGACGCGACCGACCCCGAACGCCTCCAGCGGTTCTTCGACGGCCTGCCGGGCCCCGTCGACCACGTGATGGTGACGGCGGGGAGCAACTACTACGCGCGCCTGGCCGACCTCGACTTCGCGGAGGCGCAGCGGCAGGTCGACGAGCACCTGTGGCTGCCGATCCGCATCGCCCGCGCGGCGGCCGCGCGGATGCCGGCGGGGGGCTCGCTGGTGTTCATGGGCGGGACCGGCGCGCGGCGCCCCGCGCTCGGGCTCGCGGTGTCGTCGCCGCTGACGGTGGCGCTGCCCGCGCTCGTCGCCGTGCTGGCGCTGGAGCTGGCGCCGGTCCGGGCCAACCTCATCGCCGCCGGGTTCGTGGACACGCCGCTGTCGGCGCGGCTGCTCGGCGACCAGCTCGAAAAGCGGCGCGAAGAGCTGCGCGGCTCCCTGCCGATCGGACGCGTCGTCCAGCCGGGCGACGTCGCGGCGCTGGCCCTGCACCTCATGGCCAACACGGCGGTGACCGGGGCGACCTTCGACGTCGACGGCGGCCAGCAGTTCGCCGAGTGACCGCACGCCTCCCGGCGGAGGAGAGCCCCGCCGGCCGGCGGAAGAAACAACCAAGCGGTTGCTTCTCCTTCGCGCCGCTGCCAGCCTGGGACGATGGACGGCGTTGATCTGACCGATCTGGACCGGTTCGCTCGCGGGTTCCCGTACGAGGTCTTCGACGCGCTCCGGCGGGACGCGCCGGTCTGGTTCCATCCGGCGACCGCGAACACCCCGGGCGGCGAGGGGTTCTGGGTGATCAGCCGGTACGCCGACATCGTGGCCGCCGCGTCCGACGGCGCGACATTCTCCTCCGAGGGCGGGCCGGGACGCGACGGCGGCGGAACGCTCATCGAGGACCTTCCCGGCGGGTTCGCCGCGGGCGTCCTGCTGAACATGATGGACGACCCCCGGCACCAGCGGTTCCGGCGCCTGCTGACGCCGAGCCTGGCGCCGCGCGCGTTGCGGACGATCGAGGCCGACCTGCGGCGGCGCGCCGGGCGGATCGTGGACGCGGCGCTGGCGAAGGGCGACTGCGACTTCCTGACGGACGTGGCGGCCGAGCTGCCGTTGCAGGCCGTGGCGCAGCTTCTCGGCGTCCCGCAGGAGGACCGGCACCAGTTGCTGCTGTGGGCCGACGCCACGCTCGACCACGAAGACCGGGGCCTGGGGGAGAGCACCGACCGCACTCGGCAGGCCGCGGCGGAGATGTTCGCCTACGGCTCGGCGCTGCTGGAGCGCAAGCGCGCCGAACCGGCCGACGACCTGCTCTCCCTCGCGGCGCACGCCCGCATCGACGGGGACCCGCTGCCGGACCTCGAACAGCAGATGCTCTTCAACCTGCTGATCGCGGCGGGCAGCGAGACCACGCGGAACGCCATCGCCATCGGAATGCACGCCATGATCGACGACCCTGGGGCATGGGCGCGGCTCCGGGACGACCGGGAACGGCTCCCGCCCGCGGTCGAGGAGATGCTGAGGTGGGCCTCCCCGACGCCCTACAACCGCCGCACGGCGACCCGGGACGTCACCATGGGCGGCCGTCGGATCCGGGCGGGAGACAAGGTCACGCTCTGGTGGGCGTCGGCCAACCGCGACGACGAGGTCTTTCCCGATCCGTACCGCTTCGACATGACGCGCACCCCGAACCCCCATCTGGCCCTGGGGCGCGGCGGCCATTTCTGCCTCGGCGCCGCGCTGGCCCGCGTGGAGATGCGCGTCGTCTTCGACACCCTCCTCGACCGGGTGGATGCGGTCGAACCGACCGGCCCGCTCGAATACACGAGAAGCAACAAGCATTCCGGGGTCCGCCACATGCCCGTCCGCCTCCACCCCAGGTAGCGAGCCGGGCCGTCGCGACCGCCGCCGGGCGGGCCCCCGTACGGTGATCGCATGAAGATCTGCGTTTTCCTGTCCGCGGCCGAGCTGTCCGAGACCTACACCAGGCCGGCGCGGGAGTTCGCCGAACTGATCGGCTCGGCCGGCCACACCCTGGTGTGGGGCGGCTCGAACACGGGCCTCATGAGGGTCGTGGCGGACGGCGTGCACGCGTCGGGCGGGCGGCTCATGGGGGTCTCGGTGTGGTTCCTGGCGGACAAGGTCCGGCCCGGCGTGGACGACATGGTGATCGCGGCGGACCTGGCCGAGCGCAAGAGGCTGCTCCTGGAGAAGGCGGACGCCGTAGTGATCATGGTGGGCGGGACCGGGACCCTGGACGAGGCGACCGAGATCCTGGAGCTGAAGAAGCACGGCCAGACGGAGATGCCGCTGGTGCTCCTGAACACCGCGGGCTTCTACGACGGGCTGAAAACGCAGTTCAAGCGCATGGAGGACGAGGGGTTCCTGCCGCGGCCGCTGTCCGAGCTGGTGTTCTTCGCCGACGAGCCGGCGAAGGCCATGGCCTACCTCGAGGAGTCGCGGTAGTCGGCGAAGGCCGGGGTGCCGGGTTCGGGACGGAGCCTCAGGGCGCGCGCGGCGAAGGAGATCGCGTGGTACCAGCCGCAGAGCAGGAGCAGGTCCACGGCGGCCTCGTCGCCGACCGCGCCGGCCAGTTCCCGCCACTCGTCGTCCGACAGGTCGTTCGCCGTGCAGAGGGCGTCGACCGCGCGGAGCACCGCGCGGTCGGCGGGGTCGGTCCAGCAGCCGTCGTCCGGGCCGCCCGCGACGAGGGAGCGGATCTGCTCGTCGCCGAGCCCGGCCTTGCCGGCGAAGACCGCGATGTGGACGCCCCACTCGTACTCGGCTCCGCACCGCACCGTGGTGCGGTCGATCACCAGTTCCCGGTGCCGCAGGCTCAGGGCCGTCCGGCGGGACAGGTAGTAGCGCCCCCAGCCGTGGACGCCGTGCGCCCGCTCCGGGCGGCGGGCGAGCACCCTGAACAGGGCGATCGGCGGGCCCAGCGCCTCCAGCGCGGCGGCGGTCTCCGGGTCGTGGGGCGGTTCGACGGGGGCGACGCGCGGCGCTACCGTGTGCTTTGAAAATCGAGGCATGCGGCCACGCTAGCACCGGTGCTTCGGAAAAAGAAGCGCCCTTCCCCGGGCGCCCGGCGACCGAAAGGAGCACGCCCATGGCGGACGGTCCGGCGGGCCAGCCGTCCACACCGCTGCCGGGACGGCCCGTCCGGGGCTCGGCGACCGGGCGGCCGATCATGGCGCTGTTCGACCTCCTCGGCCGGCGCTGGACGCTCCGCGTCATCTGGGAACTCGCCCAGAGCCCCGCCGCCACCTTCCGCGAGCTCCAGCAGCGGTGCGACGGCGTCTCCTCCAGCGTGCTCGCCCAGCGGCTGGCGGAGCTGGACGAGGCCGCCATCGTCCGGCGCGGCGAAGGCGGCTACACCCTGACCGAGGACGGCCGGGCGCTGTGCGCCGACCTCATGCGGCTCGAGACATGGGCCGACCGGTGGGCGGCGAGGACGGCCTCATCGGCCGAATGAATTCCGGCCCCACCCCGGGCTACATCTGGCTGAAGACGGTGAGCCACTCGGCCTCGCGCGGCCGGTAGCCGTACCGGTCTCGCAGCCCGGCTGCGACGGCGGGGATGTGGCCCGCCCCGTATACAACCCCGACGGTGATCGGTTCCCCGCTGCGTTCCGCGTGGATCTCGCCGAGCGCGTCCAGGAGCAGCCGGTCGCGCCGGGCCGTCAGCGCCTCGATGACCGGGCCGTCGGCCAGCGCCTCGGCGCGGCTCGTCTTCGGCAGATCGTCGACCTCCAGGTCCGTGTCCAGGAAGGCCCGTGGACCCCGCACCGTGAACACCAGGCCGAACACGGGAGCGGCAACCAGCAGCAGCGCGTACGTCCAGCGGGGCAGGGTCTTGAGGTCGGCCGTGGCCTGGGCCGCGGTCACGTCCGGATTGAGCAGCGGGACGGCGGCGGGCAGCACGATGGCGTTCTTCTGCTCGACGAGGCCGTTGCGGCGCCGGCGCGGTGCGAACCGGTAGGCCAGGGTCAGGGCGCCCACCTGGCGGGAGTCGCCGCGGATCCCTTCGGCGACGATGACGTCGCAGCCCTCCAGCCGGGTCCTGACCTGGGCGTAGAACGCCGGTGAGGCGACGTGGAGCATGGGGAAGAGCACGAACCGCAAGGGCGTGTCCCCGCGCCGCATGGTGATCACGGCCGACCGGACCCCGAACCCGGTCACCTCGATGATCTGCATGATCGCCCCGCCTCCCGGCGCACTCACCAGGCCCCTGGGAGCAACTATCGGACCGGCGCTCCGCCAGGACAAGACGAGTCCCGCGGAAGCGGCCGTCCACTGACGGCCAGTGCGCGCTGCAGGGGAGCAAGCTGGTGGCGAGCCACGCTGGGCATTGCGGGCACAATATGGGGAGGACGGAGGTGGCCGTGTGGCCGGACTGGCGGGATCGCTCGAACGCTCCATCATGGACGTCCTGTGGGCGGCGCCCGGTCCGCTGCGGGTCCGCGAGCTGCTGGCCAGGCTGAACGAGAACGCCGACAAGGCGCTCGCCTACAACACGGTGCAGACGGTCGCCGAGCGCCTGGCGCAGAAGGGGATGCTGCAGCGCACGCAGGACGGTCTGGCCTTCCGCTACAGCCCCACCCGGGCGCGCGAGGAGTACGCGGTCGAGCTGATGCTGGACGTGCTGACCGACGCCCCGGACCATGGCGCGATCCTGGCGAGGTTCGCCGAGAGCGTCCCGCCCGAGGACGCCCGGCGGCTGCTGGAGGTCCTCCGCCGCCGCGCCTCCGACGACCGGGACTGAACGCGTGCTGTTCCCGGTGCTCGCTCTGGCCGTGTCGGCCGTCCTGCTGGGCTTCCTCGCGGGGCCGGTGCTCGACCGGTCGCGCCGGCGGTCCGCCGGGCCGGGAGCGGCGATCGCCTGCTGGACGGCGGCTCTGGCGGGAACCCTCATCGCGAACGCGGCCGTCGTGGTGGTCGCGCTGATCGCGCCGCCCGGGCCCGGCCACGGTCTCGTGCAGTGGCTGCGCGACTGCCTGCCGCACCACGGGGCGCCGGCCGTCGTCATGGCCGCGGCGGCGACGCTGGTGCTGATGACGGCCTGCTGCTCGCGGCTGGCGAGCGGCCTTCCACGGCTCGGCCGGGCCGTCCGCCACCGCCGTCGTCACCGGGAGATGCTGCGGCTGGTCGCCCGGGAGGACGGCCGGCACGCCGACGTCCTCGTGCTCGATCACCCCGTCCCGGTGGCGTACTCCCTTCCTGCGCGAAGGCGGCCGATCGTGGTGAGCACGGGCGCGCAGGAGGCGCTCTCCGACGCCGAACTCGGCGCGGTCCTGGCGCACGAGCGCGCTCACCTGCGGCAACGCCACCATGCCCTGCTGCTCATGCTGGATCTCGTTCACGCCCTCATGCCGTGGCTGCCGACGGTCCGGCGCGCGAAGGCGCGGCTGCCGCTTCTGCTGGAGATGGCCGCGGACGACGCCGCCGCGAGCGTGTACGGGCGGCGGACGCTGGTCGACGCGCTGTGCCGGCTGTCGGCCGCGCCGGGGGCGGCGGGCGCGCTGGGCGCGGCGGGGGCGTCCGGACCGGCGGCGCTGGTCGAGCGGGTGCTGCGGCTGGAGACGTCGGCGCCTGTGCGGGCGCGCGG
>NZ_WBMR01000219.1 GCF_008923365.1 Actinomadura montaniterrae | reverse complement strand
GGGCGTGGCGGGCGCGGGCGCTGTGGGCGCGGCGCGCGTGCCGGAGCCGGCGTCACCGCCGCAGGCGCGGGCACCGCAGCCGCAGACCCGCATCGACGACGAGGCCGTGGCCACGATCGTGCACCGGATGGACGTGCTGGCCACCGCGAGCGAGCTGCTGCTGGACGAGCCGGTCTTCAACGAGACGGTCGCGGTCCGGCGGTGCGCCCGGCTGCTGGCCGCGGAGCTGGCCGACTGGGCGTTCATCGACCTGACCGGCCCGAACACCGGCGCCTCCGGGCAGGCCGGCGGCGCGGCGGGGGCGGCGCCCGTCCTGAACCGCCAGGTCGTGATGGGGCCGGACGACGAGCATTCCGTCGAGGCGGCGCGGACGCTCCAGGAGCTGCATCCGGCGGCGGGAACGCTCCCGTACGACGTGTTCGCGACCCGGCAGAGCGCGCTGCGCCCGCACGTGGACAGCCTGGACGAGCTGGGGAACGCCGCCGACGGCGTGCCGGTCTGCGCGAAGATCGGCGCGACGTCGCTGCTGAGCGTGCCGGTGGAGGACGGCGACCGGTGCCTCGGCGCGATCACGCTCGCGTCCGGCGGCGAGTACGGGCCGTTCGACCTGATGGACCTCGGCGTCGTGCAGCGGCTCGGCCGCTACCTGGCGCTGGTGATCCGGGCGGCGCGGCTCTACCGGCGCCGCGCCGAGGTGGCCGACTCGCTGCAGGCGAGCCTGCTGCCGCGGGCGCTGCCCGCGATCCCGGGCGCGACGGTCGCGGCGCGGTACCTGACGGCGACGCACGGCGCGGACGTCGGCGGCGACTTCTACGACGTGTTCCGCGTCGGGGACGGCTGGGGGCTGGTCCTCGGCGACGTCTGCGGCAAGGGCGAGGACGCGGCGGCCGTGACCGCGACGGCGCGGCACTGCATGCGGCTCGCGGCGCGGTGGAAGTCGCGTCCGGGCGAGATCCTCGGCATCGCGAACGAGGCGCTGCTGGACGAGGACCGGTTCGTCACCGCGATCATGGCGGGGCTGGAGATGGCCCCGGAGCGGGTGACGGTGTCGCTCGGCACCGCCGGCCATCCGCCGGCGATCGTGGTCCGCGCGGACGGGGTGATCCGGTCGGCGTCGCGGGGCGGGGTGCCGCTCGGGCTGTTCGACGACTTCGAGGCCGGTTTGGACACGATCGACCTCGGCGTCGGGGACACGCTGATCCTGCATTCGGACGGGGTGCTGGAGGCGTGCGACCACGCGCGCCTGGAGTTCGGCCAGGAGCGGCTGCTGGAGGCGCTGGCGGGCCACGCGGGCGGCACTCCGGAGGAGATGCTCGGCGCGGTGGAGCAGGCGCTGCTGGAGTTCTGCGACGGCGACCTGCGCGACGACGTGTCGATGGTGGCGCTGCGCGTGGACCCGCCGACGCTCGCCTGAGCCCCGCCGCCCGGCCAGGCCGCGACGGCCACCGCTCGGGCGAGTTGCCCCGACTCGGCACTGATGGGCGTTCTGCCGGGTAAAGGGGTTCCATGAGCGTCGACCCCTCGTCCAAGCCGCGCAACGAGACCGAGCACGAGCGGCTCGACCGGCAGCTGATGGAGCTGCTCCAGGGCTTCCGGGTGGCCACCACGGGCGTGCAGGTGCTGTTCGCGTTCCTGCTGACCGTGCCGTTCTCCCGAGGGTGGAGCGGGGTGGACGGCACCGGGAAGGCGCTGTTCTACGTGGCGCTGTTCGGTGCGGCGCTCGCCTCGATCTGCTTCATCGCGCCGGTGTTCCAGCACCGGATCCTGTTCCAGCTCAACAAGAAGCCGCTGCTGATCCGGCGGGCGAACCGGTTCGGGATCCTCGGCGCGTTCGCGCTGGCGCTCTCGATCACCGCGTCCACCACGCTGATCGTGCAGACGCTCGCGGTGGACGCGGCGGCGGTCGGGACGGCGCTGGCCGTCCTGGCGCTGTGCGGGTGGGCGTGGTTCGTCCAGCCGTACCTGACCCGGCTGTCGGCGGCGCGCCGCGCGGAACCGGAGGAGGACTCCTGATCGCGCGGCGGCCGCCGGCCGGCCCGGGCGGCCCGGCGGTCGCGCCGGGTCAGTACGCCTTGCCGAAGATCACGCGCTTGCCGTAGGCGGACGGCTGCCCGCACTTGACGCACACGCCGGTCTCCTCGGGCGCCTCGGCCGGGATGACCCGCGGCGTCGCGGCGGTCTCCGCCTTGATCTCGTCCTCGCAGGCGGTGCTGCCGCAGTGGAACGCGCGGGCCCAGCCGGTGGCGACCTGCGCGGTGAACGCGTCCCAGCCGTCCACGGCGGCGGTGTGCACCTCGCGGAACGCCTCGGCGCGGGCCAGCAGGAACGACTGGAACTCGGCGAGCATCCCGGGCAGCACCTCGGGCACCTTGTCGAGGGGGATCTGCTCCTTGCCCTGCCCCTCGACGGTCGGGAGCCGCCGGACGACGGTCGCGACGCCGCCCTCGATGTCGCGCTTGCCGAGCTCGATGCGGATCGGGACGCCGCGCATCTCCCACTCGTTGAACTTGAACCCGGGCGACAGCTGCGGCCGGTTGTCGTCGACGTGCACGCGGATGCCCATCGACTTGATCGCGGCGCCGAGCCGGCGGGCCTCCGCGGCGGCCTGCTCGCCCTGCTCCTTGCGCCCGATCGGGACGATCACGACCTGGTAGGGGGCGAGGCGCGGCGGCAGCACGAGGCCCTTGTCGTCCCCGTGCGTCATGATCATGCCGCCGATCATCCGGGTGCTCATGCCCCAGGACGTCGTGTGCGCCAGGGTCAGCTTGCCCGCCTCGTCCTGGTACTGGATCTCGAACGCCTTGGCGAAGTTCGTGCCGAGGTAGTGCGACGTGCCGGCCTGCAGGGCGCGGCCGTCCCGCATCATGCCCTCGATCGTGTAGGTGCGGACCGCGCCGGCGAACCGCTCGCCGGGCGTCTTCTCCCCCGCGATCACCGGGATCGCCGCGAGCTCGCGCGCCACGGCGGCGTAGGTGTCGAGCGCCCACATCGTCTCGCGCATCGCGTCGCCCTCGTCGATGTGCGCGGTGTGGCCCTCCTGCCAGAGGAACTCGGTGGTGCGCAGGAACATCCGCGGCCGCATCTCCCAGCGGACCACGTTCGCCCACTGGTTCAGCAGCAGCGGCAGGTCGCGGTGCGAGTCGATCCACTTGGCCATGTACTCGCCGATGACGGTCTCGGAGGTCGGCCGCATGACCAGCGGCTCCTCCAGGTCCTTGCCGCCGGCGTGCGTCACGACCGCGAGCTCCGGGGAGAAGCCCTCGACGTGCTCGGCCTCGCGCTTGAAGTAGGACTCCGGGATCAGCATCGGGAAGCACGCGTTGTCGTGCCCCGCGTCCTTGATGCGCCGGTCCAGGTCCGCCTGGAGCAGCTCCCACACCCGGTAACCGTACGGGCGGATGACCATCGTGCCGCGAACCGGACCGCGGTCGACGAGCTGGGCCTGCACGACCAGCTCGTTGTACCAGGCGGAGAAATCCTCGCTCTGCGGCGTCACACCTTCTCGACTCACAGCGAACAAGGGTACTGACCGGCGGCGTGGGCTCGGGCCGCTTCGCTACCCTCGCGAGATGCGCTGGTCCCAGATGTTCGCGCCGACGCTCCGCGACGACCCCGCCGAGGCGGACGCGCCGAGCCACCGGCTGCTGCTGCGCGCGGGCTACGTCCGGCAGCTGACGGCCGGCCACTACAGCCTGCTGCCGCTGGCCGTCCGCGTCCGCGCGAAGATCATCGAGATCGTGCGGCAGGAGATGGACGCGATCGGCGCGCAGGAGATGCTGCTGCCCGCGCTGCACCCGGCGGAGCCGTGGCGGCGGTCGGGCCGGTGGGAGCTGATGGGGCAGGAGATGTTCCGGCTCCAGGACCGGCGCGGCGCCGACCACGCGCTCGGCATGACCCACGAGGAGATCTTCGCGACGGTCGCGCGCGAGCTCAGCTCCTACAAGCAGCTCCCGCAGCAGTGGTACCAGTTCCAGACGAAGTTCCGGGACGAGCCGCGCCCCAAGGGCGGCCTCATGCGGACGCGCGAGTTCACCATGAAGGACGCCTACAGCTTCGACGTGGACCGCGCCGGGCTGGACGTCTCGTTCGACGCCTACCACGGCGCCTACACGCGGATCTTCGCGTGGCTGGACCTGCCGGCGCTGCCGTGCGAGGCGTCCAGCGGGACGATGGGCGGCGCCGGCTCCACCGAGTTCATGTGCCCCGCCGACGTCGGCGAGGACCTGGTCGTCCACTCCCCGGCCTGCGGGTACGCGGCGAACATCGAGCGCGCCACCTCGGCGCTGCCGGAGGTGTCCGACGGGCCGGGCCTGCCCGCGCCGGAGCGTTTCGACACGCCCGGCGTCCGCACGATCGACGATCTGACCGCGTACGGCGCGCCCGGCGACCGGCAGATCAAGACGCTCGTGTACATCCTGGACGGCGCGCTCACGCTCGTGCTGCTGCGCGGCGACCACGCGCTCAACGAGCAGAAGCTCGTGGACGCGACCGGCGCCGCCGAGATCCGCGCCGCGGAGCCCGCCGAGATCCAGCGGGCCCTCGGCGCGCTGCCGGGCAGCCTCGGCGCGGTCGGCGTGACGCTCCCGGTGATCGCGGACGAGGCGCTGCGCGGCCGCCGCGCCATGTTCACCGGCGCGAACATCGACGACATGCACCTGCGCGGCGTCGACGTCGCCCGCGACATCACCGGCGCGGCGTGGGCGGACCTGCGCGAGGTCACCGCCGGCGAGCCGTGCCCGCGCTGCGGCGAGCCGCTGGAGATCGTCCGGGCGATCGAGATCGGGCACATCTTCAAGCTCGGCGACCGGTACGCGCGGGCGCTCGGCGTCGAGGTCCTCGACCCGGACGGCAAGCGGGTGCCGGTCGTGATGGGCAGCTACGGCATCGGGATCGAGCGGGCCATGGCGGCGATCGTCGAGACCCACCATGACGAGCGCGGGATCGTCTGGCCGGTCGCGGTGGCGCCGTTCCAGGTCGCGGTCGTGATCGCGCAGTCCGACGACGCGGACGTGGCGGCGGCCGCCGAGGAGATCTACACCGCCCTCCGGGACGCCGGCGCCGACGTCGTGATCGACGACCGGGCCGAGCGGGCCGGCGTGAAGTTCCGCGACGTGGAGCTGACCGGCATCCCGTACCGGATCACGGTCGGCCGCCGCGGCCTCGCCGAGGGCGCCGCCGAACTCACCACCCGCTCCACCGGCGAGACCGAGAAGGTCCCGCTGGACGCGGTCGCGGCGCGCGTCCGGACGCTGCTGGAGTCCGCCTGACACCGCCGTTCCCCGATGCGGCGGGCGTCCGCGTCCACATCGCCGAGTTCCACGCGCCGGGCGTGTTCGGGGGCGAGTCCGGGACACGGAAAACGGTTTGACGGGGTCGCGGTGCCTTCCGGAGACTCGGCGGCGGGTTCTCAAGGACGAGGGGTGGCCGTGGGTCACGTGGAGGTCGGGCATGTCGGCCATGCGCTGCCCGACGGGCGGGTGCTGCTGGACGACGTGTCGTTCCGGGTCGGCGACGGGGTGACGGCCGCGCTCGTCGGGCCGAACGGGGCCGGGAAGACGACGCTGCTCAGGCTCATCGCCGGGGACCTGGCGCCGCAGGACGGGACGGTCGCGCACAGCGGCGGGCTCGGGGTGATGCGGCAGTTCATCGGCAACGTGCGGGACGAGTCGTCGGTGCACGACCTGCTGCTGTCGGTGGCGCCGCCGCGGGTGCGGGAGGCCGCCGCGGCGGTGGAGGCCGCCGAGCTGGCGATGATGGAGCGCGACGACGAGCCGACGCAGCTGAGGTACGCGAACGCGCTGGCCGGCTGGGGCGACGCGGGCGGCTACGAGATCGAGGTGCTCTGGGACGCGTGCTGCGTCGCGGCCCTCGGCGTCCCGTACGACGCGTGCCGATGGCGGGAGACCAGGACGCTGTCGGGCGGCGAGCAGAAGCGGCTCGCGCTGGAGGCGCTGCTGCGGGGCCCCGACGAGGTCCTGCTGCTGGACGAGCCGGACAACTACCTGGACGTGCCGGGCAAGCAGTGGCTCGAGGAGCGGCTGCGGGAGACGGCCAAGACCGTGCTGGTCGTCTCGCACGACCGCGAGCTGCTCGACCGCTGCGCCGACCGGATCGTGACGGTCGAGGCGGGCCGCGTGTGGATCCACGGCGGCCGGTTCTCGACGTACGCGGCGGCCCGCCGGGACCGCAACGAGCGGCTGGAGGAGCTGCGGCGGCGGTGGGACGAGGAGCACGCGAAACTCAAGGAGCTGGTCAACACCCTGAAGGTGAAGGCCACGGTCAACGACGGGTTCGCGTCGCGGTACCGGGCGGCGCAGACCCGGCTGCGCAAGTTCGAGGAGGCGGGGCCGCCGGAGACGCCGCCCCGCGACCAGAGCCTGAAGATGCGGCTGCGCGGCGGCCGCACCGGCAAGCGGGCGGTGATCTGCGAGGACCTGGAGCTGACGGGGCTGATGCGCCCGTTCAGCGAGGAGATCTGGTTCGGGGAGCGGGTCGCGGTGCTCGGCTCGAACGGCTCGGGGAAGTCGCATTTCCTGCGGCTGCTCGCCGCGGTGGCGGAGGTGCTGCCGCGGGGCGCGGTCCCGGTGCGTCCGGTGGAGCACACCGGGGTCGCCCGGCTCGGCGCGCGGGTGGTGCCGGGGCTGTTCGCGCAGACGCACGCCCGTCCGGACCTGGCGGGGCGCACGCCGTGCGAGATCGTCATGACCGAGCACGCGCGGCTGCGCAACGACGCCATGAACGCGCTCGCCCGGTACGAGCTGCAGTTCTGCGCCGAGCAGCCGTTCGAGACGCTGTCGGGCGGCCAGCAGGCGCGGTTGCAGATCCTGCTGCTGGAGCTCGGCGGCGCGACGCTCCTCCTGCTGGACGAGCCGACCGACAACCTCGACCTCGCCAGCGCGGAGGCGCTGCAGGAGGGCCTGGAGTCGTACGAGGGGACGGTCGTCGCGGTGACGCACGACCGCTGGTTCGCCCGTTCCTTCGACCGGTTCCTGGTGTTCGGCGCCGACGGCTCGGTCTACGAGTCCTCGGAACCGGTCTGGGACGAGGCGAGGGTCGCCCGGCCGCGCTGACCGGGCGACCCCCGTCGCGAGGGCGGACGGTCAGGGACGCTGACCGGGACGATCCACGACGCCCGCGGCGAGGCGGACGGAGTAGCTCTCCACGGCGCCCTTCAGGAAGCGCCCGCCGTCCGGCATGGCGTGGTCCTCGACGACGGTCGTGCGGTGACCCTTGTAGGCGTAGGTGGACGGGTCCAAGAGGATCTCCTCCTTCGCCCAGCCCTCGATAAGGAACGAGACCGACACCGCCTTGCGCCCGGCCCCGTCCTTGGAGGCGCGGTCAACGTTGACGCCGGGGATCTTCGCCATCGCGCGGTAGGCGGCGGCGGTCTGCGCGGGCGGCAGCGCGCCGTTGTTCAGCAGCAGCGACCCGAGCAGGCTGAACACGCCGCCGTTCCCGCCGCCGGGCGCCGGCTGCCTGCGCGCCCAGGCCAGCATCCCGTCCGGGTCGGTGGGCAGCTTGGAAACGGTGGCGTAGTCGGTCGGCGGTATCGCCCCGCCCGTCGAGGACGTGACGAGCCTGCCGTGCTCGTAGCTCGCCATGCGACTGCCGTCCTCCCGGACCCAGATGCGGTCGACCGTTTTCCTGAGCGGTGAGCCCGGCTTGACGACCGTGCCCTTCCCCGGCATGTGGCTGCGCCAGTAGCGGGTCTCGGTGTAGACCCACTGGCCGGGACGCGGCGCGGTGAACGGCTGCTTCAGCGCGAACGTCGCGGCGACGTTGAGCACCTGCTGCGTCTCCGTCGGCGCGGCGGGCGCGGGATGGTGCGGCTTGCCGTCGCTCGTGGCGACGACGGCGCCGGCGATGAGCGCCCCGGCGACGCCGCCGGCGGCGACGAGGCGGAACGTCGTCCGGCGGGACGGCCCGGGACGGCGGGCCGCGGACGCCGTGATCCGCTCGTAGGCGGCGCGTCCGGCCGGGTCGTGGGCGGCGCCGTCGAAGGCGCCGGGCGGGCAGGGGTCGGCCGGGGCCATGACGCGGCGGACTTCGTGGAGGTCGTTCATGCCTGGGGGCTCCTTTGCAGCGGTGCGGCGGGGGCGGGGCGGCCCGCGTCGGTCTCGGCGCGGGCATCGGTCTCGGCGCGGGCATCGGTCTCGGCGCGGGCATCGGTCTCGGCGCGGGCGTCGATCTCGGCCAGGGCGGCGGTCAGGCGGCGCCGTGCGCGGTGCAGGCGCACGGAGAACGTCTTGACCGAGCAGCCCGTCGCGATCGCCGCGTCGCGCGCGTCGAGGCCGTCCCAGCCGACGAGCCGGAGGACCTCGCGGTCACGGGCGGACAGGCGATCGAGCGCGGCGGCTATGCGGCCGCCTTCGGCCAGACCGGACGCGACGTCGGCGGCGGGGGCGCGCGGGCCGTCGCCGCGCAGCCGGTCCCACAGGCGGGTGCGCCGGCGGCGGCTCCGCATCTCGTTGGCGAGGACGTTGCGGGCGACGTTCAGCAGCCACGGGAACGGGCGGTCGGGCGGGATGTCGCCGCGCCGCCGCCACGCGACAAGAAACGTTTCTGCGGCGATGTCGCGGGCCGTGTCGTGGTCGATCCGACGCGCGGCGTACCTGAGCACGTCGTCGTAGTGCGCGTCCCACAACCGGGTGAATCCCCCGTCTGGATCCGGCACGCCGGCTCCCTTCTCTCGGGCTTCTCTCGGGCTTCTCTCGGGTCGGTGTCGCTCAGAGATGTCCGGCAGGGCCGCTTTCCCTACACCTTGATCGATCTTGGCTGGTCAGTGCGCTCCTGTGGATCTGTCCAAGAACGCGCGGAGATGGATAGGGTGCCCGCGTGCGGGTGGTGGTGACGGGTGCGGCGGGATTCATCGGGAGTCATGTGACCGACGCCCTGTCGGGCGCCGGTCACGAGGTGCTCGCCGTCGACGCGCCCGGCCGGTCGCCCACGCCGGACCTGGCGCGGCGCGCGTGGGCCGAGGTGGCGGCGCGGCCCGGCGTGACGGCGCTGGAGCGGGACCTGGCGGTGGACGATCTCGACGCGGTCGCCGCCGCCGACGTCGTCGTCCATCTCGCGGGGCGGCCGGGCGTGCGCAGCTCGTGGGGCGGCGGGCGCGCGGCGGCGGAGCGCGACAACGTGCTGGCGACGGCGCGGCTGCTGGAGGCGTGCGCGCGGCGCCCGGCGCGGCTGCGCCCGCGCGTGGTGGTGGCGTCGAGCTCGTCGGTGTACGGGTCGGCGGGTCACCGGCCGAACCGGGAGGACGATCCGCTCGCCCCGGCGAGCCCGTACGCGGCGAGCAAGGCGGAGGTCGAGCGGCTCGCGGGCCTCGCCGCGGAGAACGGCCTCCGCACGGTGGTGCTCAGATACTTCTCGGTCTACGGACCTCGGCAGCGGCCCGACATGGCCTTCCACCGGTTCGTGGAAGCGGCGCTGGACGGGCGCCCGCTGCCGGTGTTCGGGGACGGACGGACGTCGCGGTCGTTCACGCACGTGCGGGACGTGGTGGCGGCGACGCTGGCGGCGGCCGTCGCGGACCTGCCGGCGGGCGTCGCCGTCAACGTCGGCCATCCCGAACCGGTGGCGGTGCGGGCGGCGATCGGGCTGCTGACCGGGGTGCTGGGCGTGCGGGCGGAGATCCGGCGGGAGGCGCCGGTCGCCGGTGACGCGGCGCTGACCTGGGCGGACGGCGGGCGCGCCGCGCGGCTGCTCGGCTGGTCGGCCACGACGCCGCTGGCGGACGGCCTCGCGGACCAGATCGCGTGGCACCGGTCGCTGCGCGCGCAGGAGGTGGCCGTCGGATGAGGCACAGGGCGGCCTACTTCGCGTTCGACCGGTTCCCGTCGGGCAAGGGCTCGGCGGTGCACATCGCGCAGATGGCCGACGAGCTGTTCGAGCGGTCCGGGGGCGGGCTGCTGGGTGTGCTCGGCGGCGGCGGGCTCCCCGGCTACCAGCGGGAAGGCGCGCGGGAGATCGTCAGGTTCGAGGAGCAGATCCCGAATCTGATCGACCGCGCGGAGGCCTATTCGGCGTGGGCGGCCGCCCTTCTTCGGGAGCACGTGGAGTCGCTGGAGATCGTGCATGTCCGGGATCCGTGGAGCGCGCTGCCCGCGCTGACCGCCGAGGACCGGGACTACAAGGTCGTCTTCGAGGTGAACGGGCTGCCGTCCATCGAGATGGGCCACACCTGGCCGTGGGCCTCACCGGCGACGCTCGGCAAGATCCGCGAACTGGAGCGGTTCTGCCTCGACCGCTGCGACGCGGTCGTGGTGCCGTCGCGGGTGATCGGCGACGCCGTCCGGCGGCTCGGGACGGCGGCGGAGAAGGTCCACCTCGTGCCGAACGGCGCCGACCTCCCGGGCGAGACGGCGCGCCCCGCCGGCGCGCCCGACCGGTACGTCGTCTACGTCGGGGCGCTCCAGCCGTGGCAGGGCATCGACGTGCTGCTCCGCGCGTTCGCGCGGCTCGGCGACCTCGCCGATCTGCGGCTGGTGATCTGCTCGTCCGTGCCGGAGCGGCGCGCGAAGCCGGTCCGGCGGCTGGCGGAGCGCCTCGGCGTCGCCGACCGGCTGGACTGGCGGTTCGCGCTGCCGCACCCCGAGGTCGCCGCGTGGCTGGCGCACGCCGCGGTGTCGGTGGCGCCGCTGACCGGCTGCGCCCGCAACCTCGACCAGGGCTGCGCGCCGCTGAAGGTGATCGAGTCGATGGCGGCGGGCGTCCCGGTGGTCGCCTCGGACCTGCCGGCGGTCCGCGAGCTGATGGCGGACGGGGAGCACGGGCGGCTCGTCCCGGCGGACCGTCCGGCGGAACTGGCGCGGGCCGTCCGGATCCTGCTGGAGTACCCCGGCGAGGCCGCCGCGATGGGCGCGCGGGCCCGCGCGCGCGTCGCCGGCGGCCTGACCTGGACGCGGTCGCGCGCCCGGCTGGCCGAGGTCTACCGTACGATCGCGCCGTCAGACCGATAGGTGGGGTGTCGTCATGTTCTGGCGCAAGCAACGCGCGGCCATCGAGGGATTCCACCCGCTGCACCGGGCGCTGGTCCTGGAGCGGTGGTTCTCGGTGTCGCTGCCGCGCGACCAGTGGGAACCGGTGATCCAGAGCCTCGCGCGGCACGCGGACGTGGTGAAGCGGCGCCGGTGGCGGATCAGCCCGCGCACGTCGCGGGTCCTGGTGCCGATGCTGCGCGTCCTGGCGGCGGACATGCCGTCTGAGGGCCTGCTGTCGGTCGCGATCGACATGCGGGGCGAGACTCCCGAGAAGATGGGGACGCCGCGGCAGGTGCAGGTGACGCGGCCGATCCTGTCGATGAACGAGTGGTTCGTCTTCGACCCGTGGCTGCGGATGCGCGCCGAGCTGCGGGACGGCAGCGTCGTGGAGCTGGCGGTCACCGACCGGATCCGGCACCGCAAGTACAAGAAGCGGAACCCGCGCGGCAAGGTCAAGTACAAGCACAAGACCAAGACGGTGCAGCTGGTCAGCGTGACGCGCCGGCTGGGCAAGGACGCGGCCCCGCGGCCGCCCGGCACGCCGCCGCCGCGGTGGATCCAGGTGCGGGTGAAGGACGGCAACCGGTTCATGATCCGCGCGAACGCCAAGCTGCTCGGGCCGCTGAACGACGACGAGCTGCGCGAGCGGATCCTGCACGTGTCGACCGAGCCGTTCCGCTGGACCCCGCCCGGCGCACCTGTGAGGAGGGCGCAGTGACGCGCTGCACCGTGACCACCGGGTTCTTCCTGCTCGGCCGCTGCGGGCGGGCCGCCGTGGCGGCGTGCCCGGGATGCGGGCGCCCCGTCTGCGCCGAGCACGCCGTGCAGGGCGGGTACTGCCCGTCGTGCGCGGCGCAGGCGGGCGGCCCGCCCGACCCGCACGACCCGTCCTTCGCGAGCGCTTACCGGCGCCGGTACTACGAGAGCAGCTCGCAGACGTACTACGACAACCAGTGGTACTCGTCGTTCGACTCCTACGACCGCGGCGCGTTCAACCCCGGCGACGACTACTCGTATGGGGAAGGCGACTTCGGTCCGGACGACGGCACCGGGTTCGTGGACAGCTGAGTGGACGGCCCGATGACGCGTGTCCTCTGGGTGACAGAGCACTATCCGCCGAGCCAGGGCGGCATGGCCAATTCGTGCGACCGGATCGTCCGGGGGCTGCGCGGCGCCGGCGTCGAGGTCGACGTCGCGCATCTGACGCGGCGCGAGCGGCCCTGGGCCGTCACGCGCGAGCACGGCGGACGGCTCCTCACCGCGCCGCTCGGCGACGACCCCGAGCACGCGCTGCGCCGGCTGTGGACGACGCTGACCGCCGAGAACCTCACCGGCGCGTACACGCACGTCGTCGCGTTCGGCGGCACGTACTCGATGCTCGCCGCGCCCGTCCTGGCCCGGCTCGTGGACGCGCCGCTGCTCACGCTGCTGCGCGGCAACGACATCGACGTCGGCGTGTTCTCGATGCGGCGGCGCGGCGTCCTGGCGGACGCGCTGCGAGCGTCGGCGCGGGTCTGCGTGGTCGCGCGCAACCACATGCCGCTGGTTAAGGCGCTGGTCCAGGACGCGGCCGTGACGTTCGTCGCGAACAGCGTCGACACCGCGCAGTGGCGGATCCTGCCGTCGGAACGCGAGCGCGGGCACGCCTGGCGGGCGGAGAACGTCGAGCCGGGACGCCGCACGATCGGGATCATCGGCCAGCTGAAGAACAAGAAGGGCGTCGGGTTCTTCCTGGACGCCCTCGTCGCGTCCGGGCACGCCGACCGGTTCCACCTGGTGCTCGTCGGCGAGGTCGAGGAGACGGTGACGGCGTGGCTCGCCGAGCGCAAGGACGCGGTGCCGCACTCGTTCCTGCCGTTCCTCGAACGCTACGACCTGCCCTCGGTGTACGCGAGCTGCGACCTCGCCGCGCTGCCGTCGTTCTACGACGGGATGCCGAACGTGGCGCTGGAGGCGGCGGCGCTCGGCGTGCCGCTGATCTGCTCGGACGCGGGCGGCCTCGCCGACGTCGCGGACGACGCGATCGGCTTCACGTTCCCGGCGGGCGACCCCCACGCGTGCCGCGCCGCGATCGACCGGGCGGCCCGCGCGAGCGACGAGGAGCTGGCGGCGCTCGGCGCGGCGGGCGCGGAGCGGATCGCCCGCGACTTCACCCCGGCCGCCGAGACCGCCGGGTATCTCGCGGTCCTCGGCGAGGTGCGTTGATCGCCTGCTACGCGGCGGGCGGCGGGCTCGGGCACCTCACCCGGCTCCGCGCGTACCTGCACACCCTGGCAGTGGACGACGAGGTCGTCGTCCTGTCGGACTCGCCGTTCGCCGCCGACCCGCGCGTCTCGTCCGGCTGGACGGTGCGTCCCGCGGCCACCGGCCTGGCCTCGCTCGCACCGGACGAGCTGGTCGTGGACGCCTTCCCCGCCGGCCTCAAGGGCGAACTCACCCGGCTACCGTCCGGGATCCGGATCACGCATCTGGCGCGGTTGCTGTGCTGGGACGCCTACCGGCCGCTCCTCCCCGGCGACCCGCCGCGCTTCGACCGGACGTTCCTCCTCGAACCCCTCGACCCGGCCCACGAGGCCCATCTCCGCGCGGTGTCCGCCGAGGTCGCGCCGCTGGTGCTGGACGACCCGCCGTCCGCGCCGCTCGACGTGCACGGCTGGATGATCCTCCACAGCGGCCCGGACGCCGAGACGCTCGAACTCGTCGGCTACGCGCGGGACATGGCGGCCATGGAAGGCGCAGACCCTCCGCTGACGCTCGTCTCGCCGCACCGCCCGGACGGCCTACCCGCCGGGGTCGCCCACCTGGACGTCTATCCCGCGGGTCCGCCCGGGCCAGGCGTCGAGCGGATCGTCACCGCCGCCGGGTTCAACGCCGTCCGGCAGTTCGCGCCCTGGCGGGACCGGCACCGGATGCTGCCGTTCCCGCGCAGCCTCGACGACCAGTTCACCCGCGCCGCCCGCGCGCGCCCTGGAAGTACCCCGTGAGCCCTAGAAGTACTTCGAGGTGAGGTCGCCGGTCGGCCAGGTCTTCACCGCGTTCGCGGCCTTGTGCAGCGCCGGGTCGATGTCGTCGTAGCTCGGCGCGCTCCCCTCCTGCCGCTGGTCGAACAGCGCGGCCCAGGCGAGCCCGTCGTTGCGGCGGACGAGCAGCGTGCTCGTCCCGGCGAGGCTGCCGTTGTGCCAGGTGTTCATGCCGGTGCCGCCGGTCACCGGGCGGACCATCCAGCCGCAGCCGTAGTACCAGCCGTCGCCGTTGATCCCGGTCTCCGGCTTCGCGAACGCCCGTTTGATCGACGCGGCGGTCAGCACGCTCGTCCCGCCGTCGTAGATCCCGGCGAACCGGGTCAGGTCCATCGCGGTGGCGAGCCAGCCGCCGTGCGCGTCCATGTTCTCCAGGTTGAACGCGCCGTAGGGGAACGGCACCTTCTTGCCGGTGTTGTCGAACACGGTCGTGCCCGTGTAGCCGGAGAAGTAGTGGACCTCGCCGCTCGCCTGCGTGAGCGAATGGCCCGGCTTCATCCGCTTGATGCCGCGGGGCGCCAGCACGGCCTTCTGCACGTAGGACGCGTAGCTCTGCCCGGTGACCTTCTCGATTACGCGTCCGAGCAGCATGAAGCCGTAGTTCGAGTACGCGTACTTCGTCCCGGGCGCGTGGTCGAGCTTGCGCCCCGACACGTACTTCATGATGTTCGCCTGCTTCACCGGCAGCGCGATGCCGAGCGCCTTGGCGATCGCCGCGTCCTGGAACATCGGGTCCGGCGAGATGTCGCGGTCCCAGCCGCCGAGGTGCTGGAGCAGCCGCAGCACGGTGACGTCCTTCAGCCGCGGGTCGGCGGCCGTTGACAGCCCAAGCAGCGTCGCGACGCGGTCGGTGAGCTTCAGCTTCCCGTCCTGGACGAGCCGCAGTACCGCCGTCGCGGTGACCGGCTTGCTCAGGCTCGCGACGCGGAACGGCGACGTCGGCTGCGTGGTGAAGCCGGTGTCGGAACTCCACGTGTAGCCGCGCGCCAGCAGGAGCTTTCCCTTGCGGACGACGGCGAGCTGCCCGCACGGGACGTTCCGGGCCTGCATGAAGCTCTTCATCGTCGCGTCGAAGCCGCCGAGCCCGGCCAGCGCCGACCCGGTCGCCCGCCACGACCGCGTCGCCGCGGCCTGCGCGGCGGCGGCCTGCGCCGTGCGCGCCGAGCCGCCGGACGAGC
>NZ_WBMR01000218.1 GCF_008923365.1 Actinomadura montaniterrae | reverse complement strand
CCCGGCCCAGGCGGCGGCGGCTCCGGCGGCGCGGCGCCGTCCGAGCGGCGGTACTGCGAGCCGGCGGTCCTGGCGGCCACCGCGAAGATCGCCGCCGTCCAGGCCTCGCTGGCGGTCGCCTCGCGCGTGTTCGAGCTCGCCGGCGCCGGCTCTCCCCGCGCGCGCCCGGGCCTGGCCCGGTTCTGGCGCTACGCCCGGACGCTCCGCGACCCGGTCGCGTACCGGCAGGCCGAGGTCGGCCGGGAGTTCCTGACCGGCGAGTTCCCTCCCGAAAGGAAGGCCCCACCGTGGCCCTGACGTCCCCCTGCCCCTCACCCGGAACCCTCGCGGGGCGGGCGCCGCGATGACGGCGCTCGACCTGAACCTCCGCCGCGTCTACGGCGCCTACCCGACCGGCGTCGCGGTCGTCGCGGGCCTGGCTGGCGGGCGGCCCGCCGGCATCGCCGCCAGCTCGTTCGTCCCCGTGTCCCTCGACCCGCCCCTGGTGTCGGTGTGCGTCGCGCACACGTCCACGACCTGGCCGCTGCTGCGCGAGCTGCCCCGCATCGGGATCAGCGTGCTCGGCGCGCACCAGGAGGACGTCGGGCGGCGGCTCGGCGCCCGCACCGGCGACCGGTTCGCCGGGGTCGCGTGGCGGGCCACGCCGGGCGGCGGCGTGCTCGTCGAGGGCGCGGCCGCCTGGTACGAGTGCACGATCGAGCAGCGGTTCCGCTCCGGCGACCACGACATCGTCGTGTTCCGCGTACACGACCTGGACGCCGCCCCGGACGTGCCGCCGCTGGTGTTCCACGCCAGCGCGTTCCGCCGGCTCGGCTGACTATTTCCTACTTTGTTGGTCGGTATTGACGGATACATGATCGCCCGCTTACGTTGGCCCCGATCAGCAGACCCCCGGATGGGAGAGATCCACGTGAGAGCGACGCCGAGCCCGTGGAGGAGCGCCGCCGTGCTGGCGGCCGGACTGACGGCGCTGACCGCGTGCGGATCGGGCGGCGGCGGGTCCGGCGCCGGCGCCGGGACGCCCCGGACCGGCGGCACCCTGACCTTCGCCGTCGGATCGGACGCGGGCTGCACCGACCCGCAGCAGGTCGGCAGCAACGACACCATCTACTCGGTCCGCCAGCTCGTCGACTCGCTCACCGACCAGGACCCGTCCACCGGCAAGATCGTGCCGTGGCTCGCGCAGAGCTGGACGATCAGCCGCGACGCCCGCACGTTCACCTTCCACCTGCGGCCCGGCGTCACCTTCAGCGACGGCTCCGCGCTGACCTCCGAGGTCGTCAAGGCCAACTTCGACGCCGTCCCGAAACTCGGCCCGCTCGGGCTGCTCGCCGAGGGCTACCTGAGCGGCTACCAGGGCACGGACGTCGTCGACGACCTCACCTTCAAGGTCCGCTTCAAGCAGCCGAACGCGCAGTTCCTCCAGGCCACCGCCACGCACTCGCTCGGCATCGAGGCGGCGGCCAGCGTCCGCAAGACGCCGCAGCAGCGGTGCGCCGAGGGCATCGTCGGATCCGGGCCGTTCACGCTCCAGAAGTACGTGCCGAGCCAGTCGATCACGCTCGCCGCCCGCAAGGGCTACGCGTGGGGCTCGTCGCTGTGGAAGAAGCAGGGCGCCGCCTACCTCGACCGCCTCGTGTTCAAGATTCTCCCCGAGTCGGGCGTGCGGACCGGCGGGCTCCAGTCCGGGCAGGTCGACGCCATCGGCAGCGTCGGGCGCGCCGACGAGTCGGCGCTCAAGTCGTCCGGCGTACAGCTGCTGGCACGTGCCAATCCCGGCGTCGTCTTCGGCCTGAGCCCGAACAACACCCGCTCGCCGCTGACCGACGAGAAGGTCCGGCAGGCCATCGCGCTCGGCATCGACCGGCAGCAGATCGCGCAGACCGTGTTCCCCACCGGCACGCAGCCCGCCACCAGCGTCCTCGCCCACACCACGCCCGGCTACGTCAACGTCGGAGCCGCCCTCTCCCACGACCCCGCGCGGGCCAAGTCCCTGCTCCAGTCCGACGGCTGGACGCCCGGCGGCGACGGCGTCCTGCAGAAGGGCGGCAAGAAGCTCAGCATCACCGCCACCTGGGCGCCCGTCGCGGCCACCAACAAGCCCGCGCTGGAACTGCTCCAGCAGCAGCTCAAGACGATCGGCGTGCAGCTCGCGCTCAAGGAGCAGCCGGTCGCCCAGCTCGCCCAGCTCCAGACGTCCGGCAACTTCGACCTGCTGTTCGGCAACGTCACCCGCGCCGACCCCGACATCCTGCGCAGCTCGTTCTCGTCCAAGCTCGCCAACCCCTACAGGCTGCCGGCCACCGGCCTCGACGGCCTCCTCGACGGCCAGGCCGCCGAACCCGACCAGGCCAAGCGCCTCGACCTCGTCGCGCAGGCGCAGCGGCAGATCGTCCAGCACGCCTACACGATCCCGGTCGTGGAGCTGCAGACGGAGCTGGGCGTCGCGAAGAAGGTCCACGGCGTGCTGTTCGACGCGTCCAGCCGCATCCAGCTCCACGACGCCTGGATCGGCTAGCGATGCGACGCTACGCGGCCTTGCGCCTCGCCCAGGCGGCCGGAGTGCTGTGGGCGGCTTACACCGTGTCGTTCCTCGTCCTCGACCTGCTGCCCGGCGACCCCGTCTCGGCGATGGCCGGGGCGGGCGCCGACCAGGCGGGCGTCGACCCCGCGCAGATCGCCCGGCTCAGGAGCGAGTACGGCTTCGACGATCCGATCCCGGTGCAGTACGTCCACTACCTCGGCCGAGCGCTGCGCGGCGACTTCGGCGACTCGGTGGCCGGCGGCCGGCCGGTGACGTCCGTCATCGGCGACGCGCTGCCGTCCACCCTCCAGCTCGTCGCCGCCGGCATGGCGCTCGCGGTGCTCTTCGGCGGCGGGCTCGCACTGGCGGCGACGTACACCGCGCGGAGGTGGCTGCGGCAGCTCCTGCTCTCGCTGCCGCCGCTCGGGGTGTCCGTCCCGACGTTCTGGGCCGGGCTGATGCTCGTCGAGATCTTCTCGTTCCGGGCGCGGCTGCTCCCGGCGTTCGGGAACGGCGGGCTGCGCGGGCTGATCCTGCCCGCCGTCACCCTCGCGATCCCGACCGGCGCCATCGTGGCGCAGGTGCTGGCCAAGAGCCTGCTCACCGCGCTCGACGAACCGTACATCCAGACCGCGCGGGCGAAGGGCGCCGGGCGCCCCCGCATCCACCTGCGGCACGCGCTGCGCAACGCGTCGCTGCCCGCGCTGACGGTCGTCGGCGTCCTCGTCGGGCAGCTCATGGCCAACTCCGTCGTGATCGAGACGGTGTTCTCCCGCAACGGCCTCGGCCGGGTCACCGCCGGCGCGGTCGCCGCCCAGGACATCCCGCTCGTGCAGGGCGTCGTGGTGTTCGGGGCGCTGGTCTTCGTCCTGGTCAACCTGATCGTCGACCTCGTCTACCCGCTGCTGGACCCGCGGATCGCCGCCGCGGGCGGGCGGCGCTGGAGGCCCGCATGAGCAGCACCCTCGACGCCCTCGGCGTCCTCGACGCCGCGCCGGAGCCCGGCGCGCCCGAGCGGGCGGTGCGCCGCCGCGCCGGTGCGGGCCGCACCGTCCGGTTCTTCCTGCGCCGGCCGGGGCTCGTCCTGTCCGTCCTCGTGATCGCGGCGGTCGTGCTGGCGTCGTTCTGGCCCGGTCTGTTCACCTCGCGGGACCCGCTGACCGGGGTGCCGGCGCAGGCGTTCCGGGCGCCCGGCGCGGCGCACTGGTTCGGCACCGACGAGCTCGGCCGCGACGTCTACGCGCGGGTCGTGCACGGCGCGGCGCTGTCGCTGAAGGCGACGCTGATCGCCGTCGCGGTGTCGTTCGCCGCCGGCGGGCTGCTCGGCCTGCTCGCCGGGTTCGCGGGCCGCTGGATCGACGACGTGCTGATGCGGTTCGTCGACGTGCTCCTGTCGATCCCCGCGCTGTTCCTGTCGCTCGCGCTGGTCACCGCCCTCGGCTACGGGACGGTGAAGGTCGCCGTCGCCGTCGGCGTCGCCAGCGTCGCGACGTTCGCCCGGGTGATGCGGTCGGAGGTGCTGCGGGTCCGGCAGGCCGTGTTCGTGGAGGCGGCCCGGTCCTGCGGGACGCGCTGGTACGCGGTGCTCGGACGGCACGTCCTGCCGAACGCGATCGGGCCGGTGCTGGTGCTCGCGACGCTGGACTTCGGCACGGCCGTGCTCGCGGTGTCGTCGCTGAGCTTCCTCGGCTACGGCGCGGCGCCGCCCGCGCCGGAGTGGGGGACGCTGATCTCCGACGGCCGCAACTACCTCGCGAACGCCTGGTGGATGACCGCGCTGCCGGGCCTGACGATCGCCGCGACCGTGCTCGCCACGAACCGGATCGCGCGGGCCCTCGACGGCGAGTGGGGGCGGCGGTGACCGATCCTCAGGAGACCCCGCTGCTGGAGGTGGCGGGCCTGTCCGTCTCGTACCTGACCAGGACGGAGCGGGTGCGGGCCGTGCGCGGCGCGGACCTCGACGTCCGGCCGGGGGAGATCGTCGCGCTGGTGGGGGAGTCGGGCTCGGGCAAGAGCACCACCGCGCACGCCGTGCTGCGGCTGCTCGCCCCGAACGCCTCCCTCGACGCCGGGACCGTCCGGTTCGCGGGACGCGACCTCGCGGCGCTGTCCGAGCGGGAGCTGCGCACCGTCCGCGGCGCCCGGATCGGGCTCGTCCCGCAGGACCCGGGCGTCGCGCTGAACCCGGTGAAGCGGATCGGCGAGCAGGTCGCCGAGGTGCTGCGGCTGCACGGGCTCGCCACCCGCCGGACGGCGCCGGCCGCGGCGGTCGAGGCGCTGGAGCGCGCCGGGATGCCGGAACCCGCGGTGCGGGCGCGGCAGTACCCGCACGAGCTGTCCGGCGGGATGCGGCAGCGCGCGCTGATCGCCGTCGCGATCGCCGCCGGGCCGCAGCTGATCGTCGCGGACGAGCCGACCAGCGCCCTCGACGTCACCGTGCAGCGCCGCATCCTCGACCACCTCCAGCACCTCACCGAGGAACTCGGCACCGCCGTGCTGCTCGTCACCCACGACCTCGGCGTCGCCGCGGACCGGGCCGCGCGGATCGCCGTCATGTCGCAGGGCCGCGTCGTCGAGTCGGGCCCGGCGCGGCGGATCATCGAGGACCCGCAGGACGCCTACACGCGGCGGCTGCTGGACAGCGCGCCGAGCCTCACCGCCGTCCGCGCGCGCCCCCGGCCCACCGCGCCCCCGGAGCCCGGTGAGCCCGACGATGTGCTGGTCATTGCCGAGCACCTCGTCAAGGACTTCCCGCTGCCGCGCGGCCGGACCGTCCGCGCCGTCGACGACGTCGGCCTCACCCTGCACCGGGGCCGGACGCTCGCGCTGGTCGGCGAGTCGGGCTCGGGCAAGTCGACGACCGCCCGGATGATCCTGCGGCTCGTCCCGCCCACGTCCGGCCGGATCGTGTTCGACGGCGAGGACGTCACCGCCGCGGGCGGGGCGGCCCTGCGGCGGCTGCGGCGCCGGGCCCAGCTCGTCTACCAGAACCCGTACGCCTCCCTCGACCCGCGGTTCTCGATCGGCGAGGTGATCACCGAGCCGCTGCGCGCGTTCCGCGTCGGCGACCGGGCGTCCCGCGCCGCCCGCGCCCGCGAGCTGCTCGACCGCGTCGCGCTCCCCGCCGCGACGCTGGAGCGCCGCCCCGCCGAGCTGTCGGGCGGGCAGCGGCAGCGCGTCGCGATCGCCCGCGCGCTGGCCCTCGAACCCGACCTCGTCGTGTGCGACGAGCCCGTCTCGGCGCTGGACGTGTCCGTCCAGGCGCAGGTCCTGGACCTGCTCGCCGAACTGCAGGACGGCACGGGCCTGGCGTACCTGTTCATCTCGCACGACCTCGCGGTCGTCCGGCAGATCGCGCACCGGGTCGCGGTCATGAAGGCCGGACGGGTCGTCGAGACCGGCGCGACCGGCGCCCTCTTCGGCGACCCGGCCCACGAGTACACCCGCGAACTGCTCGCCGCCATCCCCGGCGGGGACGCGCGCAACGGCGCCGCAGGCGCACGGCTGTTGGAGGAGCGGACATGACCGTACAGACCACCACGACCACCGGCACGGCGGACGCGTTCGCCGAGGAGTGGCGGGCCTGGCACGCCGCGCAGGAGGCGCGGCTCGCCGACCCGCACGGCTTCCTCGCGATCACCGGCCTGCACTTCCTCGACGCGGAGCCGCGCCGGCTCCCGGACGCGCCCGGCGCCTGGACGACCGGGCCCGAGGGCGTGACCGTCGTCCTCGGCGACGGCGAGGAGCTGACCGTGGACGGCGAGACCGTGCGCGGCGAGCACCGGTTCGGCGTGCTGCCCGAGCGCGGCGGCGTCACCGCGCTCTGGGGCGACGTCGCGATCGAGGTGGCCAAGCGGGGCGGGAACGACATCGTCCGGCCCCGCCATCCGGACCATCCGCTGCGCACCGCGTTCCGCGGCACGCCCGCCTTCCCGCCCGACCCGCGCTGGTCGGTGACCGGCCGCTACGTCGCGTTCGACGAGCCGCGCCCGACGACCGTCGGCGCCGCCGTCGAGGGGCTCCAGCACGTCTACGACGCGCCCGGCCGGATCGAGTTCGAGCTGGACGGCCGGTCCCTCGCGCTCACCGCGTTCAACGGCAAGGCGCCCGGCGAGCTGCTCGTCCTGTTCACCGACGCGACGTCCGGCGTCACCACCTACGCCGCGAACCGGGCGCTGTTCGTCGCGCCGCCCGCCGCCGACGGGACGGTGGCGCTCGACTTCAACCGGGCCCACAACCTGCCGTGCGCGTACACCGAGTTCGCGACGTGCCCGCTGCCGCCCGCCGAGAACCGGCTGCCGGTCGCGGTGGAGGCGGGCGAGAAGATCCCCTACGAGCGCGCCGCGGGGCAGGGGGAGCGGTCGTGAGCGTCGTCGTCCTGGTGGGGAACCCGCGTCCGAAGTCGCGGACGCTGCAGATCGCGCTCCAGGCCGCCGAAGCGGTCGCCGGACGCATCGGGCACGCCGGGGAACCGGACGCCGTCGACCTGTCGGCGCTCGCACCCGTCCTGCTCGACGCGTCGCCCGCGCCGGAGGTGCAGGACGCGCTCGACCGGGTCGCGCGTGCGGGCGTCTTGGTCGTCGCGAGCCCGACCTACAAGGCCACCTACACCGGCCTGCTGAAGGTGTTCCTCGACCGCCTTCCGGGCGGCGCGCTGGCGTCGACGGTCGCGCTTCCGCTGCTGGTGATGGGCGACCCGAAGCACTCGCTGGCCGTCGAGGTGCACCTGCGCCCGCTGCTGGTGGAGCTGGGCGCGACCGTCCCGACCCCTGGGCTGGCGTTCCTTGAGTCGCAGGTGCCGGAGGCCGCCGACGTGCTCGGCACCTGGGCGGACGCCGTCGCGCCGCAGGTGTCCGCCGTCCTCGCGAACACGATCGCAGGAGCCCGCTGATGCCCGCCAAGCAGATCCACCTCGCGGCCCACTTCCCGGGCGTCAACAACACCACCGTCTGGACGGACCCCCGGTCGGCCAGCCAGATCGACTTCGGCTCGTTCGTCCACCTCGCCGAGACCGCCGAACGCGGCAAGTTCGACTTCTTCTTCCTCGCCGAGGGCCTGCGGCTGCGCGAGATGAAGGGCCGCATCCACGACCTCGACGTGGCGGGACGGCCCGAGTCGCTGACCGTCCTGTCGGCGCTGTCGGCCGTCACCACCCGCCTCGGCCTCGCCGCGACCGTCAACTCCACCTTCAACGAGCCCTACGAGGTGGCGCGCCGCCTCGCCACCGTCGACCACCTCAGCGGGGGCCGCGCCGCCTGGAACGTCGTGACGAGCTGGGACGCGTTCACCGGCGAGAACTTCCGGCGCGGCGGCTACCTGGCGGAGTCCGACCGCTACACCCGCGCCACCGAGTTCCTGCACACCGCCCGCGAGCTGTGGGACTCGTGGACGGACGGCGACCTGGTCGCCGACCCGGAGAAGGGGGAGTTCGCCCACCCCGGCGCGGGCGCGTTCGCGCACCGCGGCCCGCAGTTCGACATCGCCGGCCGGTTCAACGTGCCGCGCCCGCCGCAGGGCCATCCCGTCATCATCCAGGCGGGCGACTCGTACGAGGGCCGCGAGTTCGCCGCCGCCGACGCCGACGTCATCTTCAGCCGGCACGGCACCCTGGAGGACGGCCGCGCCTTCTACAAGGACGTCAAGAGCCGCCTCGCCCGCTACGGGCGGCACCCCGACGACCTGAAGATCATGCCTGCGGTCACCTACGTGCTCGGCGACACCGAGGAGGACGCCGCCGAGCGCGCCGCCGAGATCCGCCGCGCGCAGGTCTCGCCGCAGAACGCCATCGCGTTCCTGGAGGGCTACTGGGGACGCGACCTGTCCGCCTACGACCCCGACGGCCCGCTCCCCGACATCGAACCCGACCTCGACGAGGGCGTCTCGAAGGGCCGCGCGCAGTTCCGCGGCGACCGCGGCGAGACCGTCCGCCGCTGGCGGGCCCTCGCCGCCGAGCGCGGCCTCAGCATCCGCGAGGTGGTCATCGAGGCCACCGGGCGGCAGACGTTCGTCGGCACGGCGCGCACGGTCGCCGACCGGATCGACGAGTTCGTGCAGACCGACGCCGCCGACGGCTTCGTGTTCGTCCCGCACGTGACCCCGGGCGGGCTCGACGACCTGGTCGAGCACGTCGTCCCGCTGCTGCAGGAGAAGGGCGTGTTCCGCGCCGACTACACCGGCCCCACGCTGCGCGACCACCTCGGCCTGCGGGTCCCGCGCGTCCACTCGACCCGATCGGAAAGGGAGGCGTCATGACGGGCCTGCACCTGTCCGCCGCGCTCACCGACGCCGGCTGGCACCCGGCCGCCTGGCGCGACCCGGCCGCCCGCCCCGGCGCGCTGTTCACCGCCCGCTACTGGACGGACCTGGCCGCCGAGGCCGAGCGCGGGCTGCTCGACTTCCTCACCATCGAGGACTCGCTCGGCCTCCAGTCGTCCGACCCGACCGCGCCGGACGACCGCACCGACCAGGTGCGGGGCCGGCTCGACGCGGTGCTGGTGGCCGCGCGGCTCGCGCCCGCGACGTCGCGGATCGGGCTCGTCCCGACGACGATCACCACGCACACCGAGCCGTTCCACGTGTCCATCGGCATCGCGTCGCTGGACTACGCGAGCCGGGGGCGCGCGGGCTGGCGGCCGCAGGTCGCGGGCGCGCGGCTCTCCGACGCCGCCCACTTCGGCCGCCGCACGTTCCCCGAGTTCGACCTGCCCTGGTTCGCGACCCCGGACGGGAAGGCGTTCAGCGCCGAGCTGTTCGGGGAGGCCGCCGACTTCGTCGAGGTCGTGCGGCGGCTCTGGGACAGCTGGGAGGACGACGCGGAGATCCGCGACGCCGCCACCGGCCGCTTCCTGGACCGTGACAAGCTGCACTACATCGACTTCGAGGGCGCCCACTTCAGCGTCCGCGGCCCCTCGATCACCCCGCGCCCGCCGCAGGGCCAGCCGCTCGTCACCGCCCTCGCGCACGACGTCGGCCCCTACGAGTTCGCCGCGCGGAGCGCCGACGTCGTCTACATCACCCCGCACTCGCGGCCCGACGCCGTCACCATCGTCGCGCAGGTCCGCGAGGCGGAACGGACGGTCGGCCGCACCGGCGAACCCCTCAAGATCTTCGCCGACCTGGTCGTGTTCCTCGACGACGCGCCCGGCGCCGCCTTCGCCCGCAAGGCCCGCCTGGACGAGCTGGACGGCGCCGCCCTCGCCTCCGACGCCGAGATCTTCGCCGGCACCCCCGGCGAGCTCGCCGACCTGCTGCTCGACTGGCGCGACGCGGGCCTCGACGGGTTCCGGCTGCGCCCCGGCGTCCTTCCGACCGACCTGGAGGGGATCGCGCGGGGGCTCGTCCCGGTCCTGCAAGGGCGCGGCGCGTTCCGCACCGCGTACGAGACGGCGACGCTGCGCGGGCACCTCGGCCTGTCCCGTCCCGCCAACCGGTACGCGACCGCATGAAGTTCCTCGCGATCACCCTCATCGTGCACGCGCCCGACCCCCGCACGGGCGCCCTGAAGCCCGTCACCGAACGGCTCCGCGACGTCGTCGAGCACGCCGTCCTCGCCGAACGGCTCGGCTTCGACGGCTTCGGCGTCGGCGAACGGCACGAGCGGCCGTTCCTGTCGTCGTCGCCGCCCGTCGTGCTCAGCCACATCGCCGCCCGCACGTCCACGATCCGGCTGTTCACGGCCGTCACCACGCTCAGCCTCCTCGACCCCGTCCGCGCCTACGAGGACTACGCCACCCTCGACCACCTGTCCGGCGGGCGCCTCGAACTGATCATCGGCAAGGGCAACGGCACCGCGCAGGCCGCGCTGTTCGACGTCACCGCCGAGGACCAGTGGGACCGCAACCGCGAGGGCTACGAGCTGTTCCGCCGGCTGTGGCGCGAGGACGCCGTCACCTGGTGGGGCCGGCACCGCCCGCCGCTGGACAAGGCCGAGGTGCTGCCGCGCCCGCTCCAGCGCCCCGTCCGCGTCTGGCACGGCAGCGCCACCAGCAAGGAGTCGGTCGAGCTCGCCGCCCGCTACGGCGACCCGCTGTTCTCCGCCAACGTCACCAACCCCGTCGAGCCGTACGCCGAACTGGTCGCCTACTACCGGGAACGGTGGGCGCACCACGGCCACGACCCCGCGGACGCCCTCGTCGGAGCCGGCAGCGCCGGCCTGTACGTCGCGCCCCGGTCCCAGGACGCCATCGAGACGTACCGGCCGGTGTTCGAGGCGCGGCAGGCGCTGTTCCGCCGCAACGGCGTCACGCCCGTCTTCGACTCCATCGAGGACGCCGTCGCGCGCAGCTCCGCGCTCATCGGCAGCCCTCAGCAGGTCATCGACAAGGTCCACCGCTACCACGACCGGCTCGGGCACGAGGTCATGCACGTCCAGGCCGACCCCGACGGGCTCCCCGAGGAGCTGCACCGCGCGTCCCTGGAGCTGTTCCAGAGCGAGGTCGCGCCGGTGCTGCGCAGGGAGATCCCGAGCCGGCCGTTCCCGCCCGTCCCGGCCCCGCCCGCCGCGACCCCGCCCGTCCCGACCGCCGCTGGGAGGCGCCCGTGATCCCGCTGTCCGTCCTCGACCTCGCGCCCGTCCCCGCCGGCGGCACCGCGCGCGACGCGCTCCGCAACACCCTCGACCTGGCACGCCGCGCCGAGGCCGCCGGCTACCGCCGCTACTGGCTCGCCGAGCACCACCTCGCGCCCGGCGTCGCCAGCGCCGCGCCGCAGGTCCTCATCGAGGCGGTCGCGGCGGTCACGTCGCGGATCCGCGTCGGCTCCGGCGCCGTGCAGACCGGCCACTGGACGCCGCTGTCCATCGTCGAGCAGTTCGGCACGATCGACGCGCTGCACCCCGGCCGGATCGACCTCGGGCTCGGCCGCTCGGGGCAGCGCCGCGCCGAGGCCGCCGCCCGTCCCGCGCCGCCCTCCGCGCCCGCCCGCGAGGCCGAGGTCGTGGACGGCCTGCTCATCCCCGCGCCGTTCGACTTCACGCGGCTCGCCGCGTCCCCCGCGTTCGGGCTGCACGGCGCGCTGCTCCAGCAGCCGGGCGCCGAGTCCCCCGACTTCGCCGCCGTCGTCGACGACATCGCCGCGCTCCTCGCCGGCACCTACGCCAGGGACGGCCATGAGGCGCACGCCAACCCCGGCGAGGGCGCCGACCTCGCCCTGTGGATCCTCGGCAGCAGCGGCGGCCAGAGCGCCCGGGTCGCGGGGGCGCGCGGGCTGCCGTTCGCGGCGAACTACCACGTCAGCCCGTCCAACGTGCTGGAGGCCGTCGAGGCGTACCGGGCCGCGTTCCAGCCGTCGGACGTGCTCGCCGAGCCGTACGTCATCGTCTCCGCCGACGTGGTGGTGGCACCGACCGACGAGCAGGCCCGGGAGCTGGCGTCGCCGTACGCGCTGTGGGTGCACAGCATCCGGTCCCGGCTCGCCGCGATCCCGTTCCCCACCCCGGCGCAGGCCGCCGCGCACGACTGGCGTCCCGAGGACCTCGACCTGGTCGCCGACCGCGTCGACACCCAGTTCGCCGGGGCGCCCGGCACGGTCGTGGAGCGCCTCGCGACCCTCCAGCGCGTCACCGGCGCCGACGAGCTGCTCATCACGACGATCACCCACGACCACGCCGACCGCGTCCGCTCCTACGAGCTGCTCGCCGCCGCCTGGCACCGTGCGACGACGCGGGTGACCGTCCCGCAGCAGGCCCGGCGCTGAGCTCCGCTGCGGGTCAGTCCCGCTGCCACGCGCGTTCCAGGTGCTCGGCCACCTGGAGGAGGGACGCGTCGGAGCCGCGGCGGCTCACCAGCTGGACGCCGAGCGGCAGCGGGCCCGGGTCGGGCGCGGGGACGACCACCGCCGGATGGCCCGTCACGCTGAACGGCGAGGTGAAGCGGCCGAGCCGCTCGCGGACGTCGCCGTCGGTGCGCAGCGGGGCGACGCAGCACGTCGCGGGGAGCAGCAGCGCGTCCACCCCGTCGAGGGCGCGGTCCACCTCGCCGGCCAGGCGCGTGCGCTCGCTGAGGGCCGCCAGGTAGTCGACGGCACCGACGGCGAGGCCCGCGCGCAGGTTGGCGAGGGTGCCGGGGCCGTAGTCGCCGGGGCGGGTGTCCAGCCAGCGCTTGTGCTGGGCGGCGGCCTCCGCGTACACGATGTGCTGGAACGGTCCCATGAAGCGTTCCCAGGCCGGGAACGGGATCTCCGGCAGGCCCGCGGAGACGGCCTCCCACATGCGCGCGGCGGCGTCGTCGAGGCCGTCGACCCAGCCGGCCGGGACGGCGAGGCGGGGCGGGCGCGCGGGCGGCGGGCAGGACGGCAGGTCCGCCATCGTGCGCAGCGCGCGGGCGGCGGTCGCGACGTCCCGGGCGATCGGCCCGACCGTGTCGAGCGTCCGGCTGAGCGGGAACACGCCCGCCGTCGGCACCAGCCCGGCGGTCGGCTTGACGCCGGCCAGCCCGCACAGCGCGGCCGGGATCCGGACCGAGCCGGCGGTGTCGGTGCCGATCGCCCAGTCGCACAGGCCGAGCGCGACCGCGACGGCCGACCCGCCCGACGACCCGCCGGGGATGCGGGCCGGGTCGAGCGGGTGGGCGAGCGGGCCGTAGTGGGCGTTGTCGCCGGTGACGTCGAACGCGAACTCGTCCAGGTGCGTCTTGCCGACGAAGACCGCGCCGGCCGCGCGGACCCGCGCGACCACCGCGGCGTCGCGCGCGGCGGGGACGCTTGGCAGGATGCGCCCGCCGCCGGTGGTGACCATGCCCTCGACGTCGAGGAGGTCCTTGACGGCGACGCGCGCCCGTCCAGGGCCCTCAGGCAGGCTCGCGGGGTCGGCGGTGGAGATGAACACGTTCGCTGCCTGCATGGCGGCTCCTTGCCTCAGCTGAAGTGATACTAAATTCAGATTCACTTCTGCTGTCAACCTCCGGCCGCCGGAGGCGACGCCGCGGTCAGGTCTGCCAGTGGCCGACCAGCTCGGCGTAGAGGGGGCTGGCGGCGATCAGCGTGCCGTGGGTGCCGAGCTGCGGGGACGCGCCGTCCAGCAGCAGGACGCGCTGGGCCCGCTGGGCGGAGCTGATGCGGTGGGCGATGACGATGAGCGTTCCGCCGCGCGCCGCCAGCGCGCGTTCCGCGCGCGCTTCGGCGGCGGGGTGCAGGTGGCAGGTCGCCTCGTCGAGGATCGTCACGGGCGCGGCGGCGAGATACGCGCGGACGAGCGTGACGAGCTGGCGCTCGCCCTGCGACAGGGTGCCGCCGCCGGGCGGGACGGCCGCGTCGTAGCCGCCGAGCCGGTCCACGGTCCCGGCCAGCCCGATCGCGTCCACGGCCTTGTCGAGGTCGGCGGTCGTGGCGTCCGGGCGCAGGTAGGCGAGGTTCTCCCGGAGCGTTCCGGCGAACACGTAGCTCTCCTGCGGGACGAGCGCGACGGCCCGCCGGAGCTGCGCCTCGTCCAGGTCGGGCAGCGGCACCTTGCCGAGCGTGACACGCCCCCGCCGCGGCCGGACGAGGCCGGACAGGACGTCGGCGAGCGTCGACTTGCCCGTCCCGCTCGGCCCGACCACGGCCAGGTGGGTGCCCTCGGGGACGTGCAGGGACAGGTCGTCGAGGACCGGCGCGGCCTCGGCCGAGTACGCGAACGTCACGTGCTCGGCCTCCAGGTCGTAGGACGTGGCGGTGGCGGGCGCCGCGAGGCGGGGCGCGCGGGCCGGTTCTGCGCACACCTCGGCGAGCCTGCCGAGGACCACGGCCAGGCTGAGCAGCAGCGTCCCGCCGGCGTCGACCAGCAGCACCATCGCCGGCTGCAGCCCGGTGACCAGGTAGCTCACCCCGCCCGCCACCTGCCCGGTGGTGAGCCGGTGCTGCTCGACGAGCCGCGGCGACAGGGCGAGCAGGGCGAGCAGCGGCAGGTGCACCCCCAGCGCGAGCACCGGCAGGCGGACGAGCCGCGACCGGGCGAACGACCGCAGCGCCCCGGCCTGCGCGTCGATCGCCTCGCCGGCGGTCCGGGCCGCGCGCGGCTCGGCCGCGCACGCCACCACGTCCCGGACGCCCTGGACGATCTCGGTCGCGGTCTCGCCGATGCGCTCGCCGTACCGGACGACCGCCCGGTACCGGCGGACCTGGACGCCGAGCAGCGCGCCGAACAGCGCCAGCGCGAGCGCCACCGACAGGACGGCGGCGAGGGCGGGCAGCGGGGCGAGCAGCGCCAGCCCGAGCAGCGCGGCGATCCCCGCCGCGAGCAGCTGCCGGACGTTGCGCAGCGCCGTCCCGAGCAGCGCCCGGACGGCCTCCGCCTGCTCGGTGACCTGCGAGATCCCGGCGCCCGCGCCGCCGGACGCGGGGTCGGCCGCCCGGTCGATCGTGCGGCGCAGCGCGCCGGCGACGACGGCCGCGACGAGGGAGTCGCGGAGCGGTTCGACGGTGGCGGCGAGCGACGGGTAGATCCGCCGGGTGCCGAGCGCGCCGAGCGCCTGGAGCGCGGCGAGCGCGGCCAGCCAGCCGAGCCCGGCGAGGGGCCGCCGGGCGAGGAAGCCGTCGTCGATGGCGCGGGCGAGCAGCAGTCCGGACGCGAACGACGGCAGGCTCTCGACCGCCGACCACAGGGCCAGCCGCCGCATCGCGGGCCCCCGCCCGCGCAGGTGGCGGCGCAGCAGCCGGGCGGCGGGCGGGGCGGTCACGCGGCCGGTCCC
>NZ_WBMR01000217.1 GCF_008923365.1 Actinomadura montaniterrae | reverse complement strand
CGCGGAGCGGCGGCCGGGCCGAGCTCGGCCGGCTCGCCGTCCGCGGCGCCCTGCACTACCTGGACCGCACCGAGGCCCGCCGGACGGAGGGGACCCATGATCGTCGCGAGCGGTGACGCGGACGTGCTCACCGAACTGCTGCTCGACCGGCTGCTCAAGGGCGCGATCGTGCTTGCCGCGCTGATCGTGCTGGTCGCCGTCCTTACGGTCGTCTACCGCAAGGCCGGCCCCAAGGACCCGCCCTAGCCGGCCGCGCCGGCGACGGCCGCCGACCAGAGCGCGAGGGCGTCGTCGATCTGCGACGCGTCCACCACCAGCGGCGGGATCATCCGCACGACGTTGCCGAACGCGCCGCAGGTGAGCAGCAGCAGGCCCTGCTCGGCGGCGGCGCGGTGGGCGCGCTGGGCGGCGGCCGTGTCGGGTTCGCCGTCCGGCGTGCTGAACTCGCAGGCCTGCATCAGCCCGAGCCCGCGCACGTCGCCGATCTCCGGATGGTCGGCCGCGACCTTGCGCAGGCCCTCGTTCAGCCGGACGCCGAGCACCGCCGCGTTCTCCACCAGGTTCTCGTCCCGGATGACCTCCAGGGTGGCGAGCGCGGCGGCGCACGCGACCGCGTTGCCGCCGTAGGTGCCGCCCTGCGACCCCGGCCACGCCTTCTCCATCAGCGCCGCCGGCGCCGCGATCGCCGACAGCGGGAACCCGCTGGCCAGGCCCTTCGCGGTGATCAGCACGTCCGGGCTGATCCCCGAGTGCTGGTGGCCCCAGAACCTGCCCGTCCGCCCGTACCCGGTCTGCACCTCGTCGACGATGAGCAGGATCCCGTGCCGGTCGGCGCGCTCGCGCAGCCCCTCCAGGAAGGCGGGCGGCGCCGGGATGTAGCCGCCCTCGCCGAGCACCGGCTCGACGACGAACGCGGCGGTGTCGGACGCCGGGCTGGACGTGGCGAGCGCGTAGTCCAGCTCGCGCAGCGCGAACCGGGTCGCCTCGTCCTCGTCCCACCCGTACCGGTAGGCCTGCGGGAACGGCGTGACGGCGACGCCCGGCATCACCGGGCCGATGCCCGCGCGGAACTTGGTGCCCGCCGTGGTGAGCGCGGCGGCGCCCATCGTCCGGCCGTGGAACGAGCCGTGGAAGACCACGATGTTCTGCCGCCCGGTGGCGTGCCGGGCGAGCCGGATGGACGCCTCGACGGCCTCGCTGCCGCTGTTGAGGAAGAACAGCGAGTCCAGGCCGTCCGGCAGGACGTCGCCGAGCGCCTCGACCAGGCGCAGCAGCGGCCGGTGCATCACCGTCGTGTACTGGCCGTGGATCAGCGTGCCGACCTGCTCGCGCGCCGCCTCGACGACGCGCGGATGGCAGTGCCCGGTGTTGGTGACGCCGATGCCCGCGGTGAAGTCCAGGTGGCGGCGGCCGTCGGCGTCGTAGAGGTACACGCCCTCGCCGCGTTCGGCCAGGACGGGGGTGGCCTGCTTGAGCAGGGGTGAGAGCTGAGCCATCGCGTCCTCCGGTAGATTGTCGACAATCTGCACGCTAGGTCGCCCCGGGCCGGTTGTCCAGGGGACCCCCTACGAGGTCCTCCTACGAGGTGCGCAGCCGCCGGATCGAGTCGGTCATGTGCTCCTCGATCAGATGCAGCAGCCGCTCCTCCTCCCCGTCGCCGATCGCGTCCACCAGCCGGCGGTGCTCCTCGACCAGCTCCGACGGCTCGGGATAGGTGTCCTGCAGCGCGTTCAGGCACATCCGCGTCTCCACCAGCAGCGTGTGCGCCATCCGCTCCAGCCGGGGGCTGCCGGACGAGCTGACCAGCACCTCGTGGAACGCCTGGTCGGCGTCGCTCATCCGGACCCGGTCGCGCTCGCGCGCCGCCTCGATCAGCGCCTCGAGCGCCTCGGTGAGCCGGGCGACCGCCTCGCCCCGGTTCCGCTGCATGATCAGCTGGCAGGCGGCCCGCTCGATCGCCAGCCGGGTGAGGTAGACGTCCTCGACGTCGCCCTCGTCCAGGGTGATCACGAAGAGCCCGCGGTGCGGCTCGCTGACCAGCAGGCCCTCCTGGACGAGGCGCTGCATCGCCTCGCGCAGCGGGCCGCGGCTGATGCCGAGCCGGGCGGCCAGCTCCGCCTCGCCGAGCTGCGCGCCCGGCTCCAGCGCCCCGTACATGATCGCCGAGCGCAGCTCGTCGGACACGATCTCGACCGTCGACCTGCGCGGGACGGGTTCCAGCTCACCCAACCGGCCCATCGGCGGGCCCCTTTCGTCATAGCTGCCAGGGATCTCGTCCCGGTGCCGGGGCGGGGACGGCGAACAGCCGGCCGAACCCGGCGCGCGGCGCGAGCCCGGCCGGGCCGGCGGCGAGCCGCAGCCCCTCCCACACGCTCACCTGGTTGGCGGTGAGCACCGGCTTGCCGACCCGCTCCTCCAGCTCGTCGAGCCAGGACACGGTGTGCAGCGCGGTGTCGGGCACCAGCACCGCCTCGGCGTCGGGATGGTCGTTGGCCGCGACGAACTCCAGCACGTCGTCGCGGCGGAGGGTACCGACCTCGGCGGCGGTGACGATGCCCCGGCAGGACAGCGCCACCACCTCGATGCCGGCGTGGCCGAGGAACGCGCCGAACCGCTCGGCGACGTCGGCCGGATAGGTCGCGGCCACGGCGACCCGGCGCAGGCCGAGCGCGCGCGCCGCGTGGACGAACGCGAACGAGGTGCTCGACGCGGGCACGCCCGCGGCCTCGCCGACGCCCCGGACCTGCGCGGCGGCGCCGTCCCAGCCGAACACGAAGCTGCCGCTCGTACACGCCCAAACGGCGGCGCGGACGCCCAGCTCGCGCAGCTTGCGGGCGCCCTCGCCGAGCACGTCGTCGCCGCCGATGTCGAGCAGCGCGTCGACCCGGTGGGCGTCCTCGCGCATCAGCGTGTGCACGACCGGGAGGCTGACGTCGCCCGCCCCCGACCTCCGCAGGGCGCGCTCGATCGCGGGGTAGTCGTCCTCGGCGCTGTAGCCCGGGTAGAGGAAGCCCGCGGCGGGACCGTTGTGCTGCATGTTGTCGACAATCCTACCTTCATCGATCATCGGGGGTCAGGCGGCGGTGGGGCGGCCGAGCTGCACCAGCCACTGCCCGGGGCCGGCCGCCGAGCGGCCCATGGCGCGCAGCGCCGAGCACATGGTGACCTGGTTGGCGGTGAGCACCGGCTTGCCGATCATCTGCTCCAGGGGGGCGATGATGTCGTAGGTCGGCACGTTGGTGCAGCTGATGAACACCGCCTCGGCCTCCGGCCGGTCCACCGTCGAGACCGCGCTGACGATCTCGCCGTAGCCGACCTTCCAGATGTGGCTGAGCAGCCCCATCCCGACCGACGACACCACCTCGATGCCGTGCTCGCCGAGGAACGAGACCAGCCGCCCGGTGACGGCGTCGATGTACGGCGTCACCACCGCGATCCGGTTCGCGTCCAGCAGCCGCAGCGACTCCACCAGCGCGCCGGACGTGGTGGCGACCGCGGGCGCGCCCGCCTCGGCCATCGTCCGGTGCAGCGCCAGCTCGCCGGCCTTGCCGCGGATGAAGCTGCCGGACGCGCAGGCGTAGGCCACCGCGAGCGGCTCGGGGGCGAGCACGTCCCGGGTCGCCTGCCGGACGATCGAGTGGTCCGACAGCGCCGAGGCCATCTCGACGGTGACGGGCACCGGGACGTACGGCAGCCGGGTCATGAACAGCGACACGTCGTCGGGGGTCCACCGCCACAGCTCGCGGTCGAGCGCGAAGTCGAACGGCGCGACCACGCCGATGCCCTGCTGCGCGACCAGTTCGGGCCCGACGACCAGCGTGGGGTCGAATGTCATCTGCGCGGCCACCGCTCTAGGACTCGTGCCGGCGGTAGACCAGGCGCTCGCCGACGGCGCCGGACCGCCAGACGTCGTTGCACGCCTCGGCCATCCGGTCCAGGCCGTCGACGATCGTCGCGTACACGTTGCCGGGCACCCAGCCGACGTCCCCGTTCAGCAGCAGGTTGTTGCGGCCGTAGAAGATCGCCAGGTCGATGACGCCGGGCAGCCCGTGGATGTTCTTCTCCTCCTTGAACGCCCGGTCGAGCATCCCGCCGGGGAAGGAGAAGTACACGACGTCGCCGGGGATCGGCGTCACGGTCGGGTTCTCCAGCCCGACCTCCTCCTCGGCGAACCGCTCCACCATCGTGTAGACCTCGTTGCGGGCGTACTTCGCGTGGTACGCGTCCCCTCCGAGGGGCAGGGCGCGCCATACCGCCTCGCAGGTGCGCGGCGCGTCCTTCTCAAGGAGCTCGGCGACGCAGGACACGCCGCGCTTCTCCAGTGAGATGGTCATGAGCTTGGCCATGCCGGGCCTCCCCGCGGACAGGGGTGGGCGAGAGCGTCGCCACCCGAAAGGACTCTTGCGTTAGAGCGCTCTGGGACGCGTCCTGGCCTTGGGCAATACGGTTGCGACGGTCTTGCAGCACGATCAGCGCGGCCACCTGGCGGTTCTTCCCCGCTGATTGTTGACAATCCTACGAAGCGTTCCTAGCGTGTCAATGCCCCTCCACGTTGCCTTCCCGTAAATTCCGGAACACCGAAAGTGGCCGCCGATGGAGCAAGGTCCGAACGCGTCCGGTGGGCCGCCTCGCGTGGTGGTCCTCCAGGACGACGTCCCGCCGCCCGGCATGGCGGCCGCCGAACGCCTCGCGCACGTCGTCTACGTGCGGAAACCCCAGCTCGCGGGCGCCCTTCCGGGGTGCGACGCGCTCTTCATGTGGGACTTCTGGTCGGACGCGCTGGCGGCGGCGTGGCCGCGCGAGGGCGGCCCCCGCTGGGTCCACATCGCGAGCGCCGGCGTCGACCGGCTGCTGTTCCCTGACCTGGTCGAAGGCAACACCATCGTCACCAATTCGCGAGGGGTGTTCGACGAGCCGATCGCCGAATACGTCCTCGCGCTCGTGCTGGCGTTCGCCAAGGACCTGCCCGCCACCGTCCGGCTGCAGGGCGAGCGCGTGTGGCGGCACCGCGAGACGGAGCGGATCACCGGCGCCCGCGCGCTGGTGGTCGGTACCGGCCCGATCGGCCGCGCCATCGCCCGCCGCCTCACCGCCGCCGGGCTCCGCGTGTCGGGCGCCGGCCGCACGGCCCGCGAGGGCGACCCCGACTTCGGCACCGTCCATCCGCCGGAACGGCTGCACGACGCGCTCGGCGAGGCCGACTACGTCGTCCTCGCCGCGCCGCTCACCGCCGCCACCCGGAACATGATCGACGCCGCGGCGCTCGCCCGGATGCGGCCGTCCGCGCGGCTGATCAACGTCGGGCGCGGGCCGCTGGTCGCCGAGGACGACCTGGTCGAGGCGCTGCGCGCGGGCCGCGTCGCGGGCGCGGCGCTCGACGTGTTCGTCGACGAGCCGCTCGCGCCGTCCTCGCCGCTGTGGACCCTGCCCAACGTGATCGTCTCGCCGCACATGTCGGGGGACGTCATCGGCTGGCGCGACGAGCTGGTCCGGCTGTTCACCGACAACCTCGACCGGTTCGTCCACGGTCGCGAGCTGCGCAACGTCGTCGACAAGCGGCTGGGCTACGTGCGCCCGGACGCGAACGCAACACCGGACCCGTACGCCGGGCAGAGGGGGTAACGGCCATGACGGACGCGGCAGACCTGACCGCCGTCGAGCTGCTGGAGGCGTACCGGGCGAAGGAGCTGTCGCCGGTCGAGGCCGCCGAGGCCGTCCTCGCGCGGATCGACCGGGACGACCCGGAGCTCAACGCGTTCTGCCTGCTCGACCCGGAGACCACGCTGGAGATGGCGCGCGCGTCCGCCGAGCGGTGGCGGCGCGGCGAGACCCTCGGCGCGCTCGACGGCGTGCCCGTCTCGATCAAGGACGTGCTGCTCACGCGCGGCTGGCCGACGCTGCGCGGGTCCACGACGATCGACCCCGCCGGGCCCTGGACGGAGGACTCCCCGGCCGTCGCGCGGCTGCGCGAGCAGGGCGCCGTCTTCGCCGGCAAGACGACCACGCCGGAGTTCGCGTGGAAGGGCGTCACCGACAACCCGCTCACCGGCGTCACCCGCAACCCGTGGGACGCCTCCCGCACGCCCGGCGGGTCCAGCGGCGGCGCTGCGGCGGCGGTCGCGGCGGGCATGGCGCCGCTCGCGCTCGGCACGGACGGCGGCGGCTCCGTCCGCATCCCCGCCGCGTTCACCGGGACCTTCACCATCAAGCCGACCTACGGCCGCATCCCGCACTACCCGGCCAGCCCGTTCGGCACGCTCGCGCACACCGGCCCGATGACCAACACGGTCGCCGACGCGGAACTGCTGCTCGACGCGGTGTGCGGCGCCGACGCCCGGGACTGGTCGTCCCTGCCGCCACCCCCCGCGCCGTTCGCGGGCGGCGACCCGCACGACCTCACCGGCCTGCGGATCGCCTTCAGCCCCGACCTCGGCTTCGCCCGGGTCGATCCGGAGGTGGCGGCCTCGGTGGCCGCCGCGGCCGAGGTGTTCACCGAGCTCGGCGCCAAGGTCGAGCAGGCCGATCCCGGCTTCGCCGACCCCGTCGCCGACTTCGAGGTGCTCTGGTTCGCCGGCGCCGCGAAGGTCGTGGAGCACCTCACCGCCGAGCAGCGCGCGCGCCTCGACCCGGGCCTGCGCGAGATCTGCGAGCAGGGCGCCCGCTACTCGGCGCTCGAATACCTCACCGCGACGGCGCGCCGCATGGAGCTCGGCCGCGTCATGGGCCTGTTCCACGACCGCTACGACCTGCTGCTCACCCCGACCATGCCGATCGCCGCGTTCGACGTGGGGCTGGAGGTCCCGCCGGGCGCGCCGTCCCCCCGCTGGACGTCCTGGACGCCGTTCACCTACCCGTTCAACATGACCCAGCAGCCCGCCGCGAGCGTGCCGTGCGGGTTCACCGCGGACGGGCTGCCCATCGGCCTCCAGGTCGTCGGCGCCCGCCACGCCGACGCCCTGGTCATGGCCGCCTGCCGCGCCTACGAGCAGGCCCGCCCGTGGAAGCGGCTCACCCGAACGCGATGACGGAGCGGCCGCGGTGGCGGCCGTCGGCCATCGTGGCCAGGACCCGGGGCGCCTCGTCCAGCGTCACCGGCGTGACGTCCGGGAGGATCCCGTGCGCGGCGGCGAACGCGAGCGTGTCGCGCAGGTCGTGCGGGGAGCCCGACGGGCTGCCCATCACCCGCACGCGGTTCATCACAAGCGCGGCGGGCGGCACCGCGAGGGCGTCGGCGCCGACGCCGAGGACCAGCAGGGTGCCGTCCGGGGCGACGCCGCCGAGCGCGGCCTGCGCGGGGGCGGTGCTCGGCGCGGTGTTCACGATGACGTCGGCGCCGCCCCAGCCCTGGAGCGCCTCGGCCGCGTCCTGCTCGTCGGTGGCGACGTAGAGCTCGGCGCCCATCCGGCGCGCCTCGTCCTCCGCGCGGCGCGAGCGCGACACCGCGGCGACGCGGGCGCCCATGGCCGCCGCGAACCGGATCGTCATCTCGCCGACGCCGCCGGTGCCGAGCACCGCCACGCGCGACCCGGCCGTCGCGCCCGCGTGCCGCAGCCCGTTGAACGCGGTGATCCCGGCGCACATCAGCGGCGCCGCGGCGACCGGGTCCAGGCCGCCGGGCAGCGGGGTGACGAACCCGGCGCGGGCGACGAAGTACTCGGCGTACCCGCCGTCGTCGGTGATGCCGGTGACGCGCCGGGGCGCGCCGGTGCAGAGGATCTGGTCGCCGCGCACGCACTGGTCGCAGCGCCCGCACGAGCCGTAGATCCACTGGGCGCCGACCGGCGTGCCGGGCGCGGGCCAGCCGACGTCGGCGCCGAGCGCCTCGACGACCCCGCTGATCTCGTGCCCGGGCACGGTCGGGAACCGCCCGAACGGGTAGTGCCCCTGCATCAGCCCGACCTCGGAGTAGCACATCCCGCAGGCGGTGACCTTGACGAGGATCTCCCCGGGCCCGGGTTCGGGCACCTCCCGCTCGACGATCTCGAGCGGCCTGCCCTTGCCGGTGAGAACGGCGCTGCGCATCTCGCGTTCCTCTCGTAGACGGGGGCGGCCGGATCGCGACCGCCAGAACCAACGATATACCCACTCATATAGTGCTGCTACATAACCTCTGGTTCCGACCCCGGTATGCCCACGTCAACCGCGTCTAACGACGTTCGTCGAAGTTATGTAGCATCGATGTTGTGAGCGTGCAGAAGGACACCGACGGGCGGGACCGCATCCTGCGGGCGGCCGCCCGGCTGATCGCCGAGTCCGGCGGCGAGCCCGTCTCGACCCGCGCCGTCTGCGCCGCCGCCGGCGTCGGCGCGCCCACCCTCTACCACCACTTCGGCGACAAGCAGGGACTCCTGGACGCGGTCGCCGCGCACGGCCTCGAGGAGTACCTCGCGAGCAAGCGCGCCCAGCCCGGCACCGGCGACCCGGTCGACGACCTGCGCCACGGCTGGGACCTGCACGTCGAGTTCGGCCTGTCGCACCCGGCCGTCTACGCGCTGATCTACGGCTCGCCGCGCACCCCGCCCGCCGCGGACGAGGCGTACGCGATTCTGCTCGGCCTGGTCGGCGCCGTCGCCCGCGCGGGACGGCTCCGCGTCCCGGTGGAGACCGCCGCGCGGATGATCCAGGCCGCGGGCATCGGCGTCGTCCTCTTCCTGGTCGCGAACGGCGACGACGGCGGCGACCTGTCGGCCCGCACCCGCGAGGCCGTCCTCGCGGCCGTGACCGTCCCGGACGGCTCCGGGAGCGCCCCCGCCCCCCGCGACACCCGCGCCGCGTCCGCGGTCGCCCTCCGCGCCGCCCTCGCGACGGACCCGCCGCCCGGCCTGACCCCCGCCGAGACCACCCTCCTCGCCGAATGGCTCGACCGCCTCACGGACTGACTCCCGGCTGCGGCTCGGGCGCCGTCCGGGACTGCTCGCGGCGAGTTCAGTTGGATCGAGGCGTGTCGTTGCCGTAGAGGGTGGACGTCCAGGCGTTGGTGAGGACGTCTATGAGGACCTTTTCGTCGTCGAACGGCGGGACTCCGGTCGCGGCGAGGTAGTAGAGGCGCTCGCCGAGCCAGGTCAGCGAGGCGGCCACGGCGCGGGTGTCCATGGGACCGAGCCGTTCGCGGGCGTGCGGGTCGGACTCGATGCGCGCGGTGGCGGCCTCGGTGAACAGGTCCATCTGTTCGAGCCACAGTTTCCGCAGGTCCTCGTCCGACCCCCAGCTCTCCACGATGGCCGCGAGCACGCCGGCGTTGTCGCGCCACAGCCGCGCTCCGGCGGCCACGCCCGCCCGGAGCGCGGAGACCGGGTCCTGCTCCTGGTCGATCCACGGGCGTGCCGCCTGCTGCCCCTGCGCGACGGCCTCGCGCACGAGCTCGCCGAGCACGGCCTGCTTGCTCGGGAAGTAGAAGTAGAAGCTGGCCCGGGAGACCCCGGCGGCGGCCAGGACGTCGGCCACGCTCAGGGCGTCGAAGCGGTGCTCGCGCAGCAGCTCGCGCGTCGCGGACAGGATCCGCTCCCTCAGCTCGGCGGAGGCCGGGGACGAGCCGGATCGGCGGGTGGGGTTCACGGGCCGCTTCGAAGGCATGCGAGCCATCATAGCCAACGCCAGACATTGTGTATGGACATGATGTCCAGACACGTTGTATGGTCCCGGGCATGACGCAGACAGCGATTCATTTGGTCGTCGGCGACCCGGACCAGCGCGTGCGGGACGTGTCGCCGGGGGAGATCGCGGAGCGGGCCGCCGCACAGTTCGGCGGAGCGGTGACGGCATGAGGTACCGCACGCTGGGGACGAGCGGCCTCCGCGTCTCCGAACTCGTCCTCGGCGCGATGACGTTCGGGGAGCAGGGCGGGGTCGGCGCGCCGATGGCCGAATGCCGGCGGATGCTGGACCTGTACGCCGAGGCCGGCGGCAACATGATCGACACCGCCGTCAACTACCGGGACGGGGCGAGCGAGGAGATCCTCGGCGAACTGCTCGGCGGCCGCCGCGACTCGTTCGTGCTCGGGACGAAGTACACGGTCTCCCGCGACCGCGCCGACCCCAACGCCGCCGGGAACCACCGCAAGAACCTGCGCGCGTCCCTGGAGACCAGCCTCCGCCGCCTGCGCACCGACTATGTGGACGTCTACTGGGTGCACATGTGGGACCGGCACACGCCGGTGGAGGAGACCATGCGGGCGCTGGACGACGCGGTGCAGGCGGGCAAGGTCCTGTACGTGGGCATCTCCGACACGCCGGCCTGGGTCGTGGCCCGCGCCAACACGCTGGCGCAGTGCCATGGCTGGAGCCCGTTCATCGGCCTGCAGGTCCCCTACAGCCTGCTCCAGCGCGACATCGAACGCGAGCTGCTGCCGATGGCCGAGTCGCTCGGCCTCGGCGTCACCGCGTGGAGCCCGCTGGCCGGCGGGGTGCTGACCGGCAAGTACGGCAGCCCGGAGTCCGCCGCCGGGGGGCGGCTCGCCTCCGCGTCCCTTTCGGAACGGGACCACGCCGTCGCCCGGGCCGTCCAGGACGCCGCCGAGGAGATTGGCGCCACGCCCTCGCAGGTGGCGATCGCCTGGACGATGCACCGCTCCCGCGCGATCCACCCCATCGTCGGCGCCCGCACCGAGGACCAGCTCCGCGACAACCTCGCCGCCGCCGACCTCGCCCTCCCGCCCGAGACCGTCGCCCGCCTGGAGGAGGCCACCGGCTTCACCCTCGGATTCCCCGCCGACTTCATCGCCCAGACGTCTCCCTGGGTCTTCGGCGCCGCCCTGACGCGGTGACGGCGATCAGTCGTCGTCGCGGTTCTTCAGTTCCTTGCGGAGCTTCTTCTCGCGGCGGCGGGCGCGGCGCTTGACGTCGACGCCGCCCCAGAACGCGAAGCCCTTCACGACGACCGTGGGGGAGCCGGGGACGCCGGCGGCGCTCGCGCCGTGGTCGAAACCGCCCATGATGCCGATGCCCTTGACGTGGACGGTGATGTCCTCGGGGACGACGATGTCGACGCCGCCCATCAGGGCGAACGCGCGGATCGTGACCTCGCCCTCGGCGAAGCGGGCCTCCCGCAGGTCGATCTTGCCGCCGCCCCAGAACGCGAACGCGGTGAACGCGCGGGGGACGTTCCACACACCGGTCCGGGTGAAGCCGCTCATGATGCCGATGCCGGTCGACCAGGAAGGGGCGCCGTCGACCGGCCGCCAGTCGGCGCCGGTGTGCGGGACGGGCGCCGCGGACGTCCCGGCGGCGGGCAGGTCGCGGGTGAGCGGCTCCAGCTCGGCGTACGTCTTCGCCGCGTACACCGCGTCGAGCCGCTCGTCGAGCTCCTCGAGCGTGAGCCGTCCCTCGCCGGCCGCGTCGCGCAGCACCTGCGCGACGCGGTCCCGGTCGGCGTCACCGGCTCGCATTTCCGGCGTACCGGCGTGTTCCGGCAGGTTCGTCATGTCCCGAGCCTAGACCAGCGCGGCCCGGACGCGACCGCCATCGCGCACGGCACCGGCGCCGGAGCCGTTCAGGCCGGTTCGAGACGGACGATCACGGACTTGGAGGTCGGGGTGTTGCTGACCTCGGCGGTGCTGTCGAGCGGGACCAGGACGTTCGTCTCCGGGAAGTAGGCGGCGGCGCAGCCGCGCGCGGTGGGGTAGGAGACGACGCGGAAGGCCGGGGCCCGCCGCTCGACGCCGTCGGACCACTCCGACACCAGGTCGACGGTGGCGCCGTCGGCGACGCCGAGATCCGACAGGTCCTCCGGGTTGACGAACACGACGCGGCGGCCGGCCTTGATGCCGCGGTAGCGGTCGTCCAGGCCGTAGATGGTGGTGTTGTACTGGTCGTGGCTGCGGACGGTCTGGAGCAGCAGCCGGCCCTCCGGGACGCGCAGCACCTCCAGCTCATTGACGGTGAGGTTGGCCTTGCCCGTGGCGGTCGGGAAGCGGCGCTCGTCGCGAGGCGCGTGCGGGAGCGTGAACCCGGCGGGGGCGCGGACGCGGGCGTTGTAGTCGGCGAAACCGGGGACGACGCGGGACACGTGGTCGCGGATCACGTCGTAGTCGCGCTCCATCGCGTCCCAGCCGATGCCGGAGCCGGGCAGCGTCGCCTTCGCGAGGCGGCAGACGATCGCGACCTCGGACAGCAGGTGCTCGGACGCGGGCGCGAGCCGGCCGCGGGAGGCGTGCACCATGCCCATCGAGTCCTCGACGGAGACGAACTGCGGCCCGGACGCCTGCTCGTCGCGCTCGGTGCGGCCGAGCGCCGGCAGGATCAGCGCGATCTCGCCGGTCACCGCGTGCGAGCGGTTCAGCTTCGTCGACACCTGCGCGGTCAGCCGGCAGGACCGCAGCGCCCTCTCGGTGACCTCGGAGTCGGGGGTGGCGCGGACGAAGTTGCCGCCCATCCCGAAGAACACCTTCGCCCTGCCGTCGCGCATGGCGCGGATCGCGTCGACGGTGTCGAGGCCGTGCTCGCGCGGCGGCTCGAACGCGAACTCCGCGGCGAGCGCGTCGAGGAACTCCGGCTTGGGCTTCTCGTAGATGCCCATCGTCCGGTCGCCCTGGACGTTGGAGTGGCCGCGGACCGGGCAGACGCCCGCGCCGGGACGGCCGATGTTGCCGCGCAGCAGCAGGAAGTTGACGACCTCGCGGATCGTCGGCACGGAGTTGCGGTGCTGGGTGAGGCCCATCGCCCAGCACACCACGATCCGCTTCGCGGCGAGCACGTCGCCGAGCGTCGCGGCGATCTCCCCGCGGGTCAGGCCGGTCGCCTCCAGGACGTCGTCCCAGTCGAGGCCGCGGACGTGCTTCGCGAACGCCTCGAAGCCGTGCGTGTGGGCGTCGAGGAACTCCCGGTCGAGCGCGCCGGGGGCGTCGGATTCGAGGAGCATCCGGTTCAGGGCCTGGAAGAGCGCGAGGTCGCCGTTCAGCCGGATCTGCAGGAACCGGTCGGCGAGCGCCGTGCCGTGCCCCGTGACGCCGGACGGCCGCTGCGGGTTCTTGAACCGCATCAGCCCCGCCTCGGGCAGCGGGTTCACCGCGACGATCCGGGCGCCCTCCTTCTTGGCCCGTTCCAGCGCCGACAGCATCCGCGGGTGGTTGGTGCCGGGGTTCTGCCCGACCACGAAGATCAGGTCGGCCTTGTACAGGTCGTCGAGCAGGACCGAGCCCTTGCCGATGCCGATCGTCTCGCCGAGCGCCGAACCGGACGACTCGTGGCACATGTTGCTGCAGTCGGGCAGGTTGTTCGTGCCGAACGCGCGGGCGAACAGCTGGTAGGCGAACGCGGCCTCGTTGCTGGTGCGCCCCGAGGTGTAGAAGACCGCCTCGTCGGGGGAGTCCAGCGCGGTCAGCTCGGACGCCAGCAGGCCGAACGCCTCGTCCCACCCGACCGGCTCGTAGTGCTCCGCCCCGGCGCGCTTGATCATCGGCTCGGTCAGCCGGCCCTGCTGCCCCAGCCAGTGGTCGGAGCGCTCCGCCAGCTCGGCGACGGTGTGCGCGGCGAAGAACGCGCGGGTGACGCGCCGCGTCGTCGCCTCCTCCGCGACGGCCTTGGCGCCGTTCTCGCAGAACTCGGCGACGTGCCGGTGGTCGCCCTCCGGCCACGCGCAGCCGGGGCAGTCGAACCCCCGCTTCTGGTTGACGCGCAGCAGCGTCAGCGCCGTCCGGCGGACGCCCATCTGGTCGTAGGACTGGCGCAGCGCCGCCGTGACGCCGGGGACGCCGGCCGCCCACGTCTTCGGTTTCGACACCCGCATCCCGGTGTCGTCGAAGTCATCGGCGGGCGCCTGGCGGGTCATCGTTCACATCCTCGCGATCGGGGTCCCTCCACTCTCGCACGCCGCGGGCCGTCCCGCGCCGCCGAGTCGCGCCCAATGGAAGCCCGCCGCCCGCTACCGCGCCCGCCGCCCGCTACCGCGCCCGCCGCCCGCTACCGCGCCCGCCGCCCGCTACTGCGGCGGGCCGTCGGCCAGTTGCAGCGTGGCGGCCGTCCGCGCGCCCTGCGCGGTGAACCATTCCATCCGGACGGTCTCGCCGGGATGGTGGGCGAGCATCAGCCCGGTGAGCGTGGTGGGCGAGTCGACCGTGGCGCCGCCGAGCGAGATGATCGTCGCGCCGACCGGCACGCCGGCCTCGTCGGCCGGGGTGCCCGGGACGACCTCGACCACCTGCGCGCCCTGCGTGTCGCCGGAGCGGACCTTCACCCCCAGCATCGCGGTCCGGCCGATGTGCACGGTCGACGACGCCTGGCCGCGGGCGATCTGCCGGGCGATCGCGAGGGCCCGGTCGGACGGGATGGCGTAGCCGCGGTGGGTGCTCTTCGGCTTGGACTTGCCGACGGTGAACGACGCCGACGCCGCGGTGTTGATGCCGATGACCCGGCCGCGGGTGTTCAGCAGCGGGCCGCCGGAGTCGCCCGGCCTGATCGGCGCGCTCGTCTCGATCATGCCGGTGAGCCGCTCGGAGGTGCCGTCGCTGTCGTCGCGGGCGGTGACGGTCTGGTCCAGGGAGGTGACCTTGCCGGTGACGACGGTCGGGGTGCCGCCCTTGCCGCCGGCGTTGCCGACGGCGGTGACCGGGTCGCCGACGCCCACCGAGGACGGGTCGCCGAACACGGCGGCCTTCAGCCGGGTCGCGCCGTACAGCCGGATCACCGCGACGTCGCTCTGCCGGTCGTAGCCGACGATCTGCGCGGTGTAGGAGCGCCGGTTGTCGGTGTCGGTGCCCTTGATCGTGGTGGCGCCCTGGATCACGTGGTTGTTCGTCAGCACGAGGCCGGAGGGGTCCATGACGATCCCGGTCCCGGCGGCGCGGGTGCTGTTCAGGCCCTGCTCGGTGTCGATGTTGACGACGCCGGGGCGCCGCCCGCTCGGCTTCTCGTGCTTGGCGACCGGCGTCTTGACCGGCGGCGCGACGTCCTCGGGGCCCGCGCCGCCGCCGTCGAGCGCCTGGCAGCCGGGCGCGACGAGGACCAGCAGCGCGACCAGGAGCATGGGAATCGCGGCGCGGAGACCGCGATGCTCGAAGACCTCGTTCACCGGCGCCTCCTAGCAGTTTCCTCCCATGATTCCCGATCCGGGGGGATTAGTCCTTGAGTCGGGCTCTTGACCATCCCCTGGAAAACCGCCGTTCAGTGCGCATCGGCCCGCCGCCCGCCCGGCACCGCCCGCGCCGCGCCGTCCCGCCCGGCACCGCCCGGCACCGCCCGCGCCGCGCCGTAC